>JAEDKS010000159.1 GCA_016295665.1 Clostridia bacterium | reverse complement strand
GGCCGGTGTTGTACTTGCTCTCCTGCACGAACTTCTGCCACCAGGCCTTCTTCACGTTGTTCTTGAACTCCACGCCCAGGGGGCCGTAGTCCCAGGTGTTGGCCAGGCCGCCGTAGATTTCGCTGCCCGCAAAGATAAAGCCCCTGTTCTTGCACAGGGCCATCAGCTTGTCCATTGTCAGTTCTGCCATGGTATCTTCCTCCACTTTCCAGCAGTATCAGGTATCATCATAGACGCATTCCCGGGGTTTGTCAAGGGCAAAACGCCGGGCTTTTTTCCGGGGCTCAGCGCACCGGGGTGCCCTGCCTGTCCCGCACCAGCCCCACCGCGGTCTGCACCGCCGCGCTGACCGCCTCCGACAGGGTGAGGGCGGGAAGCCCCGCGATGGTCGTCTGGCAGCGGCTGATGGGAATCAGGATTTTGTGGGCCGGGCTGCTGCCCACCGCCGCAGCCATGGCGGCGGTCACCTCGCCCAGCATGGCGTCGCACAGCACCATGCCGATGGGCGCGAGAATCAGCTCCGCCTGTCTGGCGCAGACGACGATGGCGTTCTCGCCCGTGGCGCCCTGATCCGCGCCTGCCCGCAGCATGGCGGAGGTCGCCAGCGCGTTGGTACCGGCGGCAATCAGCGTCTGGTCGGGCAGCGCCCGCTTCAGCCCCTCCACGAGCAGGCGGCCCACGCCGCCGCCCTGGGCATCCATGATGACGATTCTCATGCGTTCCCGCTCCTTTTCTGTCGGGTCATGTCCGCGCCGCGCAGTGGGTCAGCACGGCATCGCGCACCTCCGCAGCATAGCGCAGGCGACGCAGCGCATAGCCGCACTGCGCGCGCCCCAGCTCCCGCTCTCCGGGGTCGCAGCCGATGCCCAGCACCCGGCGCAGGTTATAGGCCAGCCATTCCAGCATGGTGGCGTCGCTGTCGTATAGGGTGGCCCAGTCCGCCGCCGGCAGGCTGCCCGCCGCTCCGTAGCCGTCCAGGAAGGCATCCAGCAGCGCGAAATCCAGCTGGCAGGTCTCCAGCCCCGACCAGCACAGCGCCAGCTGCATCATCTCCAGCGCCGGGCTTCCGTAGTCCAGACACTCCAGGTCGATGATGCGGAAGGTGTCGCCCTGCCAGAGCACGTTCTTGCAGTCCATGTCGCCGTGGCAGATGGCCCGCAGGGGCGGCAGCCGGTCAAGCGCCTCCCGGGCGCGCTGCTCCAGGGCCGTCAGCAGGGGCAGGGCCCCGGTCAGCTGCGCGTGGAGCGCGGGCTCCTGCGGGGAGAGCAGCGCGGCGTAGCGGGGCCAGTCGTTGTCCGGCTTCGGCAGGGGCGTGGTATCGGGCAGGCGGTGGACGGCGTGAAGGGCGGCAAGCGTCCGACCGATGGCCTCCGTCCGGGCGGGGGTCAGCTCCCCGGGCTGGAGCGAATGCCCGTCGAAGTAATCAAAGAGATAGAAGTACTGCCCGTCCACCTCCTGCAGCTTGCTGCCCTTCACGCGCAGCGCGGGGAGAATGGGAAGGCCGGCGTCCTCCAGCCGCGACTCCAGGGCTTCGGCGCGGCGGTAGCTGTCCAGCGCGTCCGGGCGGCGCATGATGGCGGGGTTCAGCAGCTTGACGGCAAAGCGGCCCTGCCGGGTTTCCAGCGCGAACATGCGGTGCAGGAAGCCGCCGGAGAGCGGGCGGGGCGGCGCGGTCAGCGTCAGGCCGCAGCGCTCCGCCAGCTGATCCCAGGGTGGCGTCATGCCTCCTCCGCGGCGCAGAGCCGCAGCAGCGCGTTGGCATACACCTTCGCGGCCAGCAGCATCTTGCTGATGGACAGGTACTCGCCCGCCTGATGGGCCAGATCCTCATCCTCGGGGAAGGACGCGCCGAAGGCAACGCCGTGCCTGAGCACCTTGGCATAGGTGCCGCCGCCGGTGGCCTCCGCATGGGCCTCCCGGCCCGTCTCCTCCCGGTAGGCCGCCAGCAGGCAGGACACCAGCTCGCTGTCCTCGGGCACATGATGGGGCGCCTTGGTTTCGGCAAGCTCGGCGGTGAAGCCGGGCAGATGGGAAAGCGCGGTGGCCTTCAGGCCCTCCAGGTCGGCGGTGATGGGGCAGCGGCAGTCCAGGGTGCAGGTGATGATGCCCGCGTCCAGGTGCAGGATGCCCATGTTGCAGGTCAGGGGGCCGCTGACCGCGTCCTCGCAGGCGATGCCCAGGGACGCGCCGTCATGCTCCATGCCGTAGCTGTCCGCCAGCGTTCTCCAGGCGCCCTGCGCGCCCAGACGGCGCAGCAGCACCAGCATCATGCCGATGGCGTTGCGGCGTCCCTCCGGGTAGGCGCTGTGCCCGGGAATGCCGGTGGCGGTGATGCGGACGCCCTCCGGCACCACCTCGGCCCGGTAGTCCCAGCCGGTCTCCTGCGCGAAGGCTGCCACGGTGTCCGCGATCTCCTGACCGCCCGCCACCACGGCAATGCTCTCGCCGGGGATCACGTTCATGCGCTCACCGGTGTGCAGCGACAGCACCTGCAGGCCCTCCGGGCTTACCGGAGCGTGGAGCAGCAGGTGCAGCATGCCCTTCTCGGTGTTGATGCAGGGGAAGCTGGCGTCCGGGGAGAAGCCGATCTCGGGCATTTTGGCGTGGTCGCAGTAGTAGGCCATGTCCTCCCAGCCGGACTCCTCGTCGCAGCCCAGAATCATGCGGATGGAGCGTTTCAGCGGGATGCCCGCCTCCTTGATGGCCTTCATCGCCAGCAGCGCCGCCAGCGCGGGGCCCTTGTCGTCGCTGGTGCCGCGCCCGTAGATGCGGTCGCCGTCCCGGACGGCGGCGAAGGGATCCACCGCCCAGCCGTCGCCGGCGGGCACCACGTCCAGATGCGCCAGCACCGCCACCATCTCCTGCGCCTCATCGCCGAGGGTGATGTCGCAGGCGTAGCCGTCGTACACATGGGTCATGAAGCCCATGGTCTCCGCGTCTACCATCGCCATGTCCAGCATCCGGCGCACTTCCCGTCCGAAGGGCGCGCCGTCCTCCTCCTCGCTCTTCACGCTGGGCACGCGGATCCAGCGGGTGAGCAGGCGGACAAACTCCTCCTGATAGCTGTCGATCAGAGCGTTTACCTTGGCGTTCATGGGAAAACCTCCTTCTTCAATCAGCCGTTCCGCGGGTCGCGGGAGCGGCGCTTCTTGGCGTCCGGGTCGATGTACTCGATCTCCAGACGCTCAAAGGGAACGGACTCCAGAAAGGCGTCCGGCAGGAAGCGGGTCTGCCCGAAGCTGTCCCACTCCCGCTGATTCTTTTCCAGCCACATGGGCTTGGCGATGTCCAGCTTGTGACAGGCCGCCTCCAGCGCGTCCTGGGGGTCGTCCCGCGTGCAGGGCTCCACCGCCTGTCTGTCCATGCGGTGATGCACGATGGTGCGAACCCATAATGCTTCCGCCATAGGTTTCTTCCTCCTGCGTCATCTTGTAATCATCGTGAAACCGGGCGTGGGCCCGGCTTACCACATCTTTGCGTTGCCCACATACTGCCAGGTGTAGAACACCGCCAGCGCCGCCTCGACCAGGAGCAGCGCCACCCGCAGCCAGCGCTGCCGGATGAGCCCCGGCAGCAGGTACAGCCCCACACAGCCGTACATGTACCGCGCCCCGGAGATGAGCCAGGAGCTGATGTAGCTCATGCCCAGAAAGGCCACGGCGTAGACCCCCTCCGGGCTGCGCCTCTCCCGCAGGAAGAGCGCCGACAGCCCGAGGCAGCCCAGGAAGTACAGCACGATCTCCGGGACGAAGGTGGTCAGGCGCATGTCCGGCATGGTCAGGGCGGAGCCGAGCTGGCTGGCGAGGTTTTCCCCGAACCAGCGGATCTCGTGGAACCACACCTCCCGCTGGTAGCGCAGAAAGCCGAAGGGCTCGCCGCTGACGGCCCAGTTCAGCGCCAGGTACCCGCCGAAGCCCGCCACTGCCCCCAGGGAGGCCAGCAGCCCCGTCCAGCGTCCCCGCTTTTCGGGCGGAGCGCTGAGGAAGGCGTAGGCGCAGGCGAAGCACAGCGCGATGCCCTGCGTGCGGCACAGCGCCGCCAGCAGCGCCAGACCGCCCGCGGGCCACCAGTTCCCCCGCCGCAGACACAGCAGACACCCGAGCGTCAGCAGCATGAACAGGCTCTCCGTGTAAAGCCCGAAGCAGTAGAAGGAAAAGGGGTACAGCAGCATGGCGGCGGTGGCGCACCGGGCCTGTGCCGGGGGCAGGGACTGCCCTGCCAGCGCCCGCATGAGGGGCGCCGAGGCGGCGTAGCACAGATGGCTGACGAGCACCCCTGCGAAGGCGAGGCTGCTCCCCGTGAGCGACGACATCAGGCGCATCAGCAGCGGGTACAGGGGATAGAACACGATATAGCACAGCTTGTCCTCGGCACCGGCATAGCCGTGCTCGGCGAGGTAGAGGTAGTTGGAGGCATCGCCCTGCCGGATGAAGCGGTAGGAGAAGTACTCCATCAGCCCGTCGAGGCTGCCGTGGCGCAGCAGATAGGCCCCCGCCACCATGACCCACAGCCACAGCAGCCCGGCGACGAACCAGCCCAGCTGCTCCCGCCGGGAGACGGGCGAGGGCGTATGGGCCCGGGGCGTCAGGGCGAGGGGCCGCAGCCGGGCGGGCAGCGGCTGAAGCGTGCGGAGACAGCAGACCGCCATCACGCCCACCACCGTCAGAATGGCGAGGCTTGCGGCAAGGTTCATGAGCAGCTGCATCCGGGACACACCTCCTTGCGGGTCATGGGTGTACGCTTATCAATGATAGCATAGATTCCGGGCTTTGGAAAGCCGAAATTCCGAAAATTGCCCCGCATGGCATGAAAAAGCGGCGGGCGCATGGAAAAATCAGCGCGGAGGGCGATTGGGCGGCAGGGATTGTGAAGGAACTGTCGAATAAGGAAAACAGCGGCATATGCCGTCGGATTCATGTTCTGTAACAGAAACGGAAGATTGTGCAAGGAGGAGATTCCCATGGCGAATCGTATCGTGCTCAACCCCATTTCCTATCACGGCCGCGGCGCCATCGCGTCCATCGTGCCCGAGGTGCAGTCCCGTGGTCTGAAGAAGGCCTTCGTCTGCTCCGACCCCGACCTGGTGAAGTTCGGCGTGACCGGCAAGGTGACCCGTGTGCTCGAGGAGGCCGGTCTGGACTTTGAAATCTATTCCAACATCAAGCCCAACCCCACCATCGAGAACGTGCAGACCGGCGTGGCGGCCTACAAGGCCTCCGGCGCGGACTACATCATCGCCATCGGCGGCGGCTCCTCCATGGA
>JAEDKS010000011.1 GCA_016295665.1 Clostridia bacterium | reverse complement strand
GTTGATGGCGGCGTCCACCTGAATCATGGCGTTGGTCACGGTCTCCTTGCGGCCGTACTTGTCATAGCTGGAGGAGGACACGGAGCGGTTCAGCGCGGACACGATGCCGGTGGTCACCGTGCCGGAGAACTGCGTGCCCAGCGGGTTGCCGATGCAGATGGCCCAGTCGCCCACCTGCAGGGTATCGCTGTCGCCCAGCGCCACGGGCGCCAGCTTCAGCTCCGGGCAGTACACGATGGCGATGTCCACGTTCTCATCGGAGGCGACCAGCACGGCGTCATAGGCCGTGGTCTCCTCGCTGCCCTCGCCCGCCACGGTGATCTTCAGGCTGGTGGCGTCCTCCACCACATGGAAGTTGGTCAGCACATAGCCATCAGCGATGACCACGCCGGAGCCGGTCGCGGCCTCCACCTCCTGCTCCTGCACCTGACCGCTGCCACGGCTGCCGAAGCCATAGCCAAACATGCTGTTGGGATAGGTGGTATAGCGAACCACCTGATAGTTGCTCACGCCCACCACGCTGTCACGCACCTGCGCGATGGCAGCGGTGAAGGGGCTGGTCACCACCACGGGGGCGGTGGTCGTGGTAAGGGTCTCCGCCTGCGCCTGACCTTCCAGCACCAGGGTCAGCCCGGAGCCCAGCATGACGCATACCAGCGCCACGGCTACGTATCCAAGAAAATGACGGGACTTCATATCTCATTCCTCCTTGTTCCAGGATGATCGCCTCAGTCGCTCCCTGCCGGTGAACGTCCGCCTGCGGGGCGGTGTTCCCGGGGAGCCTCCCGGTCTCCTCCTGACAGGATAGAGTGTACAACATGATTTTGTCCTTGCCGTGAACGGTTTATGAACATTTTCCATGAATTTGTGACTTTTGGCAGGGCCCTGGCCGCGCTACCAGATCATGCTCCGGCAGAGCGCGCCCAGCGGCACGGCAAAGAGCAGCCCTCCCGCCAGCATGAACAGCAGCGGCAGCACCTGGGCCCCGCTCCAGAGCAGCGACCACAGCAGCCCGACGCCCACAATCAGGATCAGGATCTGCAGGGCCATCCCGTGATTTCCCTGCTCCCAGGTCTGGTGTGATGCCAGCACCGACACCGCGGGCAGCAGGAACATCAGCTCCGCCCCCGGCACCACGCCCACGCAGCTCCGCAGGAAGCTCACGCAGCCCCAGCCGCCCAGCAGCACCGCGCCGCAGCCCGCCGCCAGCGACACCAGCTCCCGGCGCATGGAACGGGCCGGAAGGCGCATGTCGTACCGGAAGTTCAGGATGGGATACCACAGGAGCATCAGATACAGCGCCACCAGCCACAGCACGGGCAGCTCCGTCAGCAGGAAGTAGCCGCCCAGCAGCCCGAGCTCCAGCGCCAGATACAGGGGTCTTCTGCGCACGAAGCGCTGCAGCGTCAGCAGCCGCTCCAGCGCCCGGGCGGGGCTCTCCCCGTGGGACACCTGCAGCTCTCCCGGCGCGCCGGTGGGCACGGAGGTGAGGATGAGCGGATGATGATCCGGGCAGATGGTGGCGCACTTCAGCCGGGAGGCCAGGGGCACCAGCACCCGGGGGCTCATGCCCGCCAGCGCCACATTGACCCCGACGGCGCGGATGCGCTCCAGCTCCGCCTCCGCCTCCCCGCGCACCTCCCAGCCGCAGCGGAACATGCCCAGATAGCACACGTTCTCCAGCCCCTGCTCCGACCAGTCCGCCGAGGCCAGACACACCGGCGGCACCTCGTCCTCCGCGCAGCCCTGACGGATGGCCGCGAGGTGCGCCTCCGTCAGGGGCACGGCCTTCGCCTCCCAGATCAGAGCGCACAGGGGCAGCACCTGCTCCGGCGTGCCAAGCGCACAGGCCCGCTCCCGGGGGCCGTCCCGGTAGATGCGCCAGAGCAGGCCGTCCCGCAGCAGGGTGTGGGTCTCCGGGTAGTGATGGCGGATGGCCCCGGCGTCCACCTTCATCTCCGCCAGCGCGTCCCGCACCGCCCGAAGGCTCGCGTCCTCCGTGTCCGGGGGAATGGCGATGGCGGCGGCATGGGTCAGCAGCAGCATGGAAGAGCCGGCGCTCATGCGCAGCCGCTCCGAGGCGCGGATGGGGCCGCAGACATGGTGCACCCGCTGTCTGCCGGTCAGCAGCAGCCGTGCGTCCACCACCACCGAGCGCACGGGCCACAGATCGTGCCGCAGCAGGCGGTCATGCACCAGCGCGAACAGGCCTGCGGCGATCGCCGCCAGACTCACGCAGGTCGCCACCAGATTCATCGGGCTGTCCAGCAGCGCGCAGAGGAAGTACATCACCACCGTCACCGCCAGCATCAGCGGTATCAGCATCATGCACAGCCGGAACATCCGATCCGCCGGATGCTTCATGAGAAAATCGCCTGCCTTTCCTGTGGCACCCATTCGGCAGCCATCAGCCGATGGTGCGGTCGATCAGCACCCGGTTGAGCAGGAACTCCCCGCCCCAGTACAGGGTGCCGCCCAGGTACTCCATCATATCACCCGCGAAGAAGAAGCGGACGCGCCGCAGCGCCCCGGCCTCGCAAAGCGTCGTGACCATGGCGTAGCACAGCAGCTGCTCGTTCATGGTCTGCTCCATGATCCGCTGCCCGAAGCGCTCCGACAGGTTGAGCAGCAGCGTATCGCCGCTCATGCCCATGCCCAGCACGTCCTCGCCGCCCAGCCCCTCCGGCAGCACCGGCGACAGCCCGGCGGCCCGCTCTGCGGTCGTGGGGCCCGCCAGCAGCAGCGCCATCAGCGTTCTCGGGTCGTCGGCCTCCCGGCAGGGCACGGCCCGCACCACGGCCTTGAGCCTGCCGCCCGAGGCCAGGTAGACGTTCACCTGCTCCATCAGCGCGGCGGCGTAATGGCTCCGGCGCTGATTGCCCTCCGGGAAGGTGAGGCTGCCGGTCTTTTCGCCGCTGACGCCGCTGTAGGTCACGCCGCCGGAGACGATGCGCACGCTGCTCACCGAGGGAATCAGCGTGGTCAGCGTATAGACGATGGCGCCCATCATGCTGGCGGGGTCAATGCCCACAAGGGCCAGCCGGCTGGTGAAGTCGCCCACAAAGTTCAGCGTGATCAGCCGGCTGCCGTCCGCCAGCGCGGAGCTCTCCGGGGGCGAGGACAGCAGGGCGTTCAGGTCGGGCATGGTGCAGGCGCCCGTCAGGTACTGGGCGCCCACGGACATGGCGGTCAGCACCCCGGAGGCCAGCTGTGCCGGCGTCTGTCCGGCGAAGGTCAGGTTGCGGGTCTCCGGCATGAAGCCGCCGCCCTCCAGCGGGAAGTACAGCGTGACCGTGGCAGTCAGGGGCATCTCTGAAACGCTCTGCCCCAGGGGCGTGGCCCGGGCCGCCATCTGGTCCCACAGCACGGTGAGATCCTCCCCCGGATGCGCCGTCACCGCGCCCGTGGGCAGGTAGCCCGCCACGTCCAGCCCCACCGGCAGATCCGCCACCAGCACGTTGACGTGCAGAATGCCGTCCAGCTGGCAGAGGGTGGACGCCAGCCCCATGCACACGGTATAGAACCGCTCGTGCTCCAGCTGCAGCGCCGACGACGCCAGATTGACCGTGCAGACGCCGCCGGAGACCTCCACGGGGTTCGTGCCGTAGAGCGTCAGGTTCACGCCGCCGCCCAGGGGCAGCACGTCCTGATCGCCCGGGTGCGCCAGCAGCGCCCGCACCACCGTCTCCGCAGGGCTGCGGCTGTGGGTCAGCTCCAGAGTCTGGTACCGGGCCAGCAGCCGCGTGCCGTCCCGGCTGGGCAGGTAGAGCGCCACGGTCGCGCTGTAGCGCATGCCGTCGTCCCCCACCGGCGCCTCGTACAGGCTGGCAGCCGGCGGCAGCGTGGCGGACACCGCCGGCGATACAGCCGGGGTCGTGCAGCCGCTCAGGCCGACCAGACAGCACAGGCACAGCAGCCAACAAAGCATCCTTCTCATGCGCTCACTCCTCCAGCCAGCCCGTCAGCTGCTCCAGCGTGGTTTTCCACCGGTCGCCCTCCCGGTACAGGCGCACGACGCGGTCGCTCACGTCCCACTCGCTGCCCGTGCCGTCCATGAGATGGGCGCTCAGGGTATAGGTCATGCAGGTGCCGCTCGCGGACAGGCTGCCGCCCGTAAAATCCGCCCCGGTCAGCCGGGACAGCTGCTCCATGGCGGTCACGAAGTCCCGCTCCGGGGCCCGCTCCGCGCCGGTGGACGGATCGCGGAGCGCCAGATAGCGGTACATCCGCTGCCAGTCCTGGCTCTGCCAGCAGTCCAGCAGCACCCGCAGCGTGGTGTCCGGGGTCAGCAGCAGCGCGTCGTCGCGGGTCATGGGGCCCACCAGCACGCTGTCGTCCGAGCCGTCCATGAAGTAGCGCTGCTTCAGCCGCAGGCTGCCCACCGCCGCCTGATCCTGCTGCACCAGCACCTGCACCTGATCCACGTCGCAGTTCTCCGTCACCGTCGCCACCAGGGACTGCATGCACAGCACCCGGCGCAGGGGTACCTCCGTCTGCCACACCCCACCGTCCCGCCAGGCGGTCGGCTCGTCGGGATAGCCGTTCATGATCTCGTCCGAGAGCGTGACGAAAAGCGTCCGCCCCTGCTTCACCGTGGACAGCACCCGCGTCCCCTCCGGGAACAGGCCGTTCAGATCCGCCGAATGGGTGCCGGGGCCGGACAGCAGCTCACCGAGCAGCGCCATCTCATAGCTCTGGCTGGGCGCCTGGGTGATGGTGCGGCTCTCCGGCGCCAGCAGGGGCTCGTCCAGAAAGCGGAAGTACAGCGTCGCCTGCTGATGAGTCTGCAGCGTGGCGGAGCCGTCCTCCTGCGCCTCGGGCAGGATGGGGTCGGTGCCCGGCACCACGGTCGCCACGGCCTCCAGCATCGGGTTCACGCCCACCGGCGCGCAGCCCGCGCACAGCGCCGCGCAGAGCAGCAGCACCAGCAGCGTCTTTCCTCTCTTTGCGCTCATGCCTGCACCTCCCTGTGCTGCACCGGCAGCTCCACCGTGAAGGTGGAGCCCTGTCCCATCTCGCTGTCCACGCGCACCACGCCGCCGTGGAGCTGCACCATCTGCCGGACGATGGACAGCCCCAGACCCGTGCCGCCCGTCTCCCGGGAGCGGGCCTTGTCCACCCGGTAGAAGCGGTCGAAGATGTGCCCCTGATCCTCCTTCGGGATGCCCACGCCGTTGTCCTGCACCGTCAGCACCACGGTTTTGCCCCGCTGTGTCAGGGATACCTGTACCCTGCCGCCATCCGGGGTGTATTTGATGGCGTTCTCCGCCAGGTTGTAGATGATCTGCCCCAGCTTGGAGCGGTCGCCCTCCAGGGTGATGTCGGGGAAGATGCGCTCCTTCAGCGTCTGTCCCCGTTCCTCCGCCATGGGATGGAGCATCCGCAGGGTCTCCTCCGCCAGCTCGGACAGGTTGACGTGCTCCACATGCAGCTTCATCCTCCCGTCGTCCATCTGCGTCAGGGTCAGCAGGTCCGTGATGATGCTGGTCAGCCGGTCGATCTCATGGTTCATGTCGCCCAGAAACTCCCCGCGCAGCTCGGCGGGCATCTCCGGCTGGTACAGCACGCTCTCCAGCAGAATCTTCATGGTCGCCAGGGGCGTTTTCAGCTCGTGGGACGCATTGGAGACAAACTGGTTGCGGCTCTTGTCCATGGCCTCCAGCTGCTCCGCCATGGCGTTGTAGCTCGCCGCCAGGTTGCGCAGCTCACCGGAGCCCTTCACGGGCACGCGGACGCTCAGGTCGCCCTTGCCCATCTTCTGGATGGTGCGGGTCAGGGCGATGATGGGCTTGGTCAGCACCTGCGAGAAGAACAGCGCCGCCACCAGCGCCGCCACCGCCACCAGCACGAAGATGCTGATGAGCTGCTGCTCCACCGCCAGCAGGCTGTCCATCATCTCCGCCACCGGGGAGGCGTACACGAGCACGCCCAGCGTGCCCTGACTGCCCACCAGCACCGAGGCGCAGTAGGCCACATAGTCGCCGCTCTCGGCGCCCTCCCCGGCGGGATCCTCCTCGCCGCTGCCCAGGCGGTAGATGCCGTAGGCGGAGGTTCTGCCCTCCTGCAGGATCGCCAGCACCTCCGGCAGCTCCAGCCGCATGCCCAGCAGCCGGGCATAGGTGTCGTACTGCACCTTGCCGTCCCGATCCACCACCAGCAGCCTGCCGCCCATCTCGCCGCCCGAGGAGAGCAGCAGCTCATTGAGCGCGTCGGAGGAGGCGGACTGAAAAAGAGGCGCAGCCGTCGTCGCCAGCTTTTCCACGGAAAGGCTGTCCTGACGGATGCGCTGCTCGTACAGGTATTCGCTGACGAAGCCCGTCAGCCGGGACGCCATCACGGCAAAGGAAACGCCAATAATTGCCAGAAAAGCCAGCAGGATTTTCCACCGGATGCTGCTCAGCGGCAGATGGTCAGTCTTTGTCCGTGAAATAATAACCAACTCCCCATTTGGTGAAAATGAATTCCGGCTGGGAGGTGTTGCGCTCGATCTTCTCGCGCAGGCGGCGGATGTGCACATCCACCGTGCGGTCATCGCCGGTGTAGTCGTACTTCCACACGGTCTCCAGCATCTGACGGCGCGTGAACACCTCGCCGCGGTTGTTGATGAACATCTGCAGCAGGTCGAACTCCTTGGCGGTCAGCTTCACATCCTGTCCGCCCAGGGTCACGGTGCGCTTCACCAGATTGACCTCCAGGTCGCGCACCCGCACGATCTTCCGCTCCTCGGCGGGGGCGGGCACCGGCGCGTTGCCGGCCCGGCGCAGGATGGCCTTGATGCGCGCCTTGACCTCCAGAATGTTGAAGGGCTTGGGAATGTAGTCATCCGCGCCGTATTCCAGGCCCAGAATCTTGTCCATATCCTCGCCCTTGGCGGTGAGCATGATGATCGGCACGTTGGAGTGCTCCCGGATGCGCTGGCACACGCCCATGCCGTCCAGCTTGGGCAGCATCACATCCAGCAGGATCAGGTCATAGCTGCCCTCCATGAACTTCGCCAGCGCCTCCTCGCCGTCCAGGGCGCTGTCCGTTTCATAGCCCTCCTGCTCGAGGGTGAATTTCAATCCCTTGAGAATCAAGGGTTCGTCGTCAACCAGAAGAATACGCTTGCTCATCCCATACACCCTTCCCTGTGCGGCCAGCGCCGACCCTCCGGGAGGGATGGTCGGTCTGCTTGGTGCTGTGCCGGTCTCTCGTAAAATACACCATGTTGATTGTACGATGAATTGTGAAAAAAATCAAGCACAAAAAATACAAAAATGTTACAACTTCACGTTTTTCTTCTGTATTGTGTCCATATTCTTCCATTTTCAAAGGCAAGTGGCATCCTTCAGGGCTGCACGCGGCCCCCGGAGATGCAGATGCGGCGCTCCGCGCACCGGGCCACGGCCTCGTCGTGGGTAATCAGCACGATGGTTCTGCCCCGGTCATGGAGCCGCTCCAGCAGCGACAGCACCTCGCCCGTGGCCTCCGCGTCCAGATTGCCGGTGGGCTCATCCGCCAGCAGCACCGCCGGGGAGCGCACCAGCGCCCGGGCCACCGCCACCCGCTGTTGCTGACCGCCCGACAGCTCCGCGGGGCAGTGCCGCAGCCGGTGCCCCAGCCCCACCTGCGTGAGCAGCGCCCGGGCCCTGTCCAGCCGCTCCCGGGCCGGCACGCCCTGCAGCAGCAGTGGCAGGGCCACGTTCTCCTCCGCCGTCAGCCGGGGCAGCAGCTGAAAACCCTGAAACACGAAGCCGATCTCCTCGCCCCTGACCCGCGCCAGCTCGCTGCCCTCCAGCCGGGACACGTCGCGCCCGTGCAGGCAGTAGACGCCGCTGTCCGGGCGATCCAGACAGCCCAGGATGTTCATCAGCGTGCTCTTGCCCGAGCCGCTGGGCCCCACGACGGCCACATACTCTCCCTCGCGGATGTGCAGGCTCACATCCCGCAGGGCTTCGACCTCCCCCGCTTCCCCGCCGCCCCGGCGGTAGGCTCTGGACAGATGCTCGCATCGCAGCATGGCGTTTCCTCCACGGAAAAATCCCCGGCCCCCTGAGGAGCCGGGAATAGTATGACCGGGAAACGGCGTTTCAAGACGCCTTGTCGGGCATCTGCTTCATCTGGCGCAGGATGCCGCCCACCACCGCCAGCGACAGCACGAAGGTCAGCAGATCCGCCGCGGGCTGCGCCAGCTGCAGGCCCGTGAGCCCCAGCAGCGGGGGCAGGATCAGCAGCATGGGAATCAGGAAGATGCCCTGCCGCGCACTGGCGATGATGGTCGCCCGCACGCCGTAGCCGATGGACTGGGTGAACATGTTGCTCATGGTGATGAAGCCCCACAGCGGGATGGTGAGCAGCTGCAGCTGCATCGCCCGGGTGCCGATGGCGATGACCTCCGCGTCCTCCCGCCGGAACAGGGTCACGATGGGCTCCGCCACCAGGAACGAGCCCACGCCCAGCACCACCAGGATGGCGGTGGAGACCCACACGCAGAACCGGTAGGCCTCCCGCACCCGGCTGTAGCGTCCCGCGCCGTAGCAGTAGGCGCACACGGGCTGGAAGCCCTGCCCGAAGCCGATGACCGAGGAGTTGATGAAGAAGATGAACCGGCCCACGATGGACATGGCGGCAATCGCCGGGTCGCCCCAGGCGGCGGCGGTGTTGTTGAGCAGCGCCGTGGAGATGGCGGCGATGCCCTGCCGGCCCAGGGAGGGCATGCCGTTGTAGAGCATCCGCCCATAGAGCTTCACGGACGGGCGGAACCAGTGCAGGCTCACATGCAGCGCGTCACCGCGCAGGTTGGTCATCGCCAGCAGGATGCAGAAGCTGACCAGCTGGGAGATCGCCGTGGCGATGGCAGCGCCCGCCGTGCCCAGGTTCAGCCCGAAGATGAGCAGCGGATCCAGCGCCATGTTCAGCAATCCGCCGGTCGCCATGCCCACCATGCCGTAGAACGAGTGCCCCTGAAAGCGCAGCAGGTTGTTCAGCACCAGCGAGCCCATCATGAAGGGCGTGGCGTAGAAGATGTAGGTGGCGTAGGCCCGGGCATAGGGCAGGATGGTCTCGGTGGCGCCCAGAAGCCGCACCAGATCATCCATCATCAGCAGCCCCGCCCCGCCGATCACCACGCCGCAGCCCACCGCCGTGAAGAAGCCCAGGGACACGAAGGTGCGGGCCTCGTCCAGGTTCCGGGCACCCATGGCGCGGCTCATGTTGGCGCCGCAGCCCATGCCGATGGTGAAGGCGATGGCCTGAATCATCGCCATGGCGGAGAACAGCACGCCCACCGCCGCTGCCGCCGCGGTGCCGTCCCCGCCGATGCTGATCTGTCCCACGAAGTAGGTGTCCGCCATGTTGTAGATGCTGGTAATCAGCATGGAGATGATCGTGGGCACCGCCAGCCGGGGAATCACCCGGTGAACGGGCTGATGAAGCATCATCTCGCCCCGTGACATTTCCTCTGCCCTGCTCATGTAGTCCTTCCTTCCTGATTTCGATAGGTCATGGTACATTTCGCGACACGGATGGCGGATTCCTGCCCGGGAAACAGGCAGGATTTTTCCGATTCATCCCGAATTGGAGTTATCCACAGACCATCCACCGAAGGAGGACATCCCATGCTGCCCACCCTGCCGGAATATCTGCAGCGTCAGCTGCCTGCGCAATACGGCCCGGACACCGCCCGGCTCATCGAGGAGGGCTTCACCCGCCGCCGCCCCGTCACCCTGCGGGTCAACACCCTGCGCACCACCCCGGAGGCGGTGCTGCGCACGCTGGAGGCGGCGGGCATCGCCGCAGAGCGGGTGCCCTGGTATGCGGACGCGCTGCTGCTGCCCGAGGCCCGCGAGGACGCCCTGCGGGCCCTGCCGCTCTACGACAGCGGTGAAATCTACCTGCAGAGCCTGTCCGCCATGGTGCCGGCGCTGCTGCTGTCCCCGCAGCCCGGGGAGACGATTCTGGACATGGCGGCGGCGCCCGGCGGCAAGACCACGCAGCTCTCCGCGCTGTCGGGGGGCGGCGCGCTCATCACGGCCTGTGAGAAGAACAGGATCCGCGCCGAGCGTCTGCAGTTCAATCTGGACCGGCAGGGTGCCCGGCGGGTGGTGGTCATGCAGCAGGACGCCCGGCAGCTGGACGACCTGTTCTCCTTCGAGAAAATCCTGCTGGATGCCCCCTGCACCGGCAGCGGCACCCTGCTGCTCATCGAGGGTGAGCCACAGCGGCGCATGGACGAGAGCTGGGTGAAAAAGACCGTCGCCACCCAGACCGCGCTGCTGAACAAGGCCCTGCGCCTGCTGCAGCCGGGGCACGAGATGGTCTACTCCACCTGCTCCATTCTGGAGTCCGAGAACGAGGGCGTGCTGCGCGCCGTGCTGCCCCGCTTCGGCGCGGAGGTGCTGCCCATCGACCCGGCGCTGACCGCCGCCCTGCCCTGTCTGCCGGTGACGCTCCCCGGCACCCTGTGCATCCGTCCCACGGAGCGCTACGAGGGCTTCTTCGTGGCCCGCATTCGGAAAGGAAGGTGATCGTCGTGCCCACCGTCACCCTGCGCCCCTATGCCCCGGCGGACGCCGGGACGCTCGTGCCCTTCGTCCAATCCTTCTTCCGCACCCACCACAGCGACGTCACCGAGGGGGAGGCGCTTTCGTCCCTGGGCGCGTGGTCAGCCCCGGATCACCGGCTTTATGTCATCGAGGCGGAGCAGACCCCCGCAGGCTTCCTGCACCTCCAGCAGCGCGGCCCCACGGTCTGCTGGGTGGAGGACATCTTCGTCGCGGAGGCCCTGCGCGGACAGGGCATCGCCAGCGCCGCCCTGTCCCAGGCGGAGGATCTCGTGCGCGATGCGGGTCTGGAGGCCCTGTGCATGGACGTGGTGCCGGACAACCTGCCCGCCCTGCGGCTCTATCACCGCCTGGGCTACGACCGGCTGAGCCTGGTCACCGTGCGCAAGGACTTCGCGCCCTTCGACACCGCCCGCACGGAGCAGATCGCCGGACTGCCCTTCCGGGTGAAGCAGTTCTGAGCGCCGCACCGCGCACCAAAAAAAAGTGGCTGATGCCACTTTTTTGAGTTGCTCTCCCGCGCTCAATCCGGTGCCCGCGTGACCGGAACCTCGTCGGCGCGCTCATAGCCGCCGCCACCGCCCTCTGAGATGATCAGCCCAAGGGTTTCCCGCTCATAGGTCTCCCCGGGCTCGTACATCTGCAGCCCGTAGCGGGACAGGCTCTCCCCGCGACTGACCTCCAGGATGTAGTCGCAGCCCGGATAGCGCTTCTCCCCCAGGCCGTTCTCGTACACGATGTAGCTGCAGGGCTCGCTGTCCATGGGAATCACCAGTGCCTCCGGGGGGAACACCTCCGTGTCCTGCGACACGCCCATCTGCAGCAGCCCCTCCCCGTCGAACACCGCGCCGTCTCCCAGCACCTCGGCCCCGCCGATGAAGCGCCAGGTGCCCTTCAGGCGGGCAGCCACATCGGGGCAGGGCGTTTCCTCGGGGGTCTCCAGCACCGCCATGGGCAGGAAGCCCCGGGCGGGCTTCCCGTCGATGGTCAGCTCGATGTACGCCCAGCTCGCATTGGTGTACCCCAGCACGTCCACCGTGTCGCCCGCCTTCAGCGAGGCGATCGTGCGGATGCTGTCGTTGGGGTCATCGGTGACGGAGAAGTCCTTCGTCAGCCGCAGCGGAATGTGCAGCGGATACAGCGTGGCCACCGGCACCTGCACCCCCTCCGGGCAGCGGATATAGCCGATGCGGTGACCGCCGCTGACCTCGTAGTCGATCAGCAGCCACGCCCCGTCCTCCGACCAGCACAGCGCGGTGAAGGGCTCCGCCAGGCTGACAGCCGCCTTCCCCTCCGCGCCCCGCCAGCCCTCCCCGGACGGGTAGGCGTACACGGGCAGCAGCTCCTGCCGCTCGAGGTCAACGGTCTCCTGACCCCACATGCAGGGCACATCCGCCAGGTAGAGCATCGCCCGCTGGTTTGTGGGAAGCCAGTCGTCCCGGTACATGGACAGGGGCTCGGCGCAGGCCGTGTGTCCCAGGGACAGGGCCAGCAGCACGGTGACGATCAGGGCAGGCAGCTTTCTCATGGTCAGTCTCCTTCCGTCGTTGGGTTCCTCTGACAATGAAACGGGCCGGGTGCCCCAAAGCATCCCGGTTCCGGAAAAATCTGGTGTCATGTTCTCTTTTCGCACAGCGCCAGCACCATGCCCTCGGCGTTGTCCCGGAAGCCCAGGGCACGATACAGCTGCCGCCCGTCCTCGGTGGCGTCCAGGCTGATCTCCGTCATGCCCCGCCGCCGTCCTTCCTCCACCAGCAGCGCCACCAGCTGCCTGCCGATGCCCTGCCGCCGCCACGCCGGGCAGGTGTACACGTTCATCAGGTGCCCCCGGAGGCCCGAGGGGTGGTCAAAGGTGGGCAGCAGCGCCATGGCGCAGAGCGTGGCACAGCCCACGCACTGCCCGTCCGCCACCGCCATCGCCCACGCGTGGCGCGGGTCGCGGAAGCAGGCCCGGGTGCGGCGCACAAATTCCCGGTCAAAGGCATACCCCGCCGGCAGATGGTTGACCTCCCGCAGCATCTCCAGCCGCAGGTCGACCAGCGCATCCATGTCCTGCGGCGCAGCCAGACGGATTTCCATCACGCGAACACCCCGCCGCACCGCTCGACAAACGCCACCGGATCCACCACGGAGAAGCGCACCTTCTGCAGCTCCTGCCGGGTGAAAGTGACCTCCAGCAGCTGCTCGCCGGCCCGCCGGGCGGTCACCACCGTTTCGCACACGGGCAGCAGCGCCATCAGGTCACGGGCGCACCGCAGGCTGATACCCGCCAGGTAGCGCCGGCGCTCCGCGTCCCCCGCGTTCAGGTACTGCTCCAGTCCCTCGAAGGACACGGTCAGCCGGTCGGCGCTCTCCGCCCGCACGTTGAAGGCGCTGGCGTAGGGCGCCAGGTCGCCCAGGGGATTGGCCTGCTGCAGCACCTCCACATAGGCCGCCACGTTCCCCGCCAGCACCTGCTCCGCGTGCTCATGGAAGAAGGCCCACAGCGCCGGGGAGGTGATGCCGTCCTGCGGCGATGCGTAGGCCAGCGCCTCCGTCCAGTCCACGGTCTCGTCCGCGGTGCGCCAGAAGTGCTCAAAGGGCGGGAACGCCTGCTGAAAGCCCCGGGGCTTCTCCGGAGCGGCGCCAGCGGGCGCGGGCCTGCCCGTCTCCCCGGGGGCCGTGCCCGCAGGCGCGGCGGCGGGCTGTGAGGCGCCCCAGAGGTCGTTCACAATATCGTAGAGCTGATCCAGCGGATTGGTCGGTCTGCCTGCGTTACTCATGCTTCTCCTCCTCCAGTACCTGACAGGTCAGCGAGGCGGGCCTCGCCGCGGTGTCAAAGGCGGTGATCTCCACCCGGGCGTTCCCGGTCACGCCGTGGTCAAACAGCCAGCGGGACAGGGGGTTGATGAGCAGCGCCTCCACCTGATTGCCCACGCCGCGTCCGCCGTTGCTCAGGTCGGCCAGCGCGGCCTGCCGCAGCTGATCGTAGGCCTCGTCGGTGACGGTGATGACGATGCGCTTCTGCTCGTCCATGCGGCGGATGATCTTGTTCACCTGCGCCCGCAGGATGGCTTCGCCCGCCTCCTGCCGGATGAAGTCGAACACCACGATGTTCTCGCCGATGCGGTTGAGAATCTCCGGGCGGCCCAGCTCCAGCTTGAAGTAATCGTCGATGGCCTGCCGGATGGCGTCCTCCACCTCGCTGTAGCTCATGTCCATGGTCACGTTCTGCACCCGGCGCCCGAACTCATCCTTCACATACATGCCCAGGTTGCTGGTGAAGATGATGATGGTCTCGGAGAAGTACACCGTGTTGCCCTGTCCGTCGGTCATGCGCCCGTCCTCCAGAATCTGGAGGAACTTATCCAGAATGGTGGGATGGGCCTTCTCGATCTCGTCAAAGAGCAGGATGGCGAAGGGGTTCTTCTTCACCGCGTTGGTCAGCTGACCGCCGGCCTCGTAGCCCACGTAGCCGGGCGGTGCGCCCATCAGCTTCTGGTCGGAGTGGCTCTGCCCGTATTCGCTCATGTCGAAGCGGATGCAGGCGGACTCGTCCCCGAACAGCTTCTCCGCCAGCGCCTTGGCGGTCTCGGTCTTGCCGGTGCCCGTGGGGCCGGCAAAGAACAGCACGCCCTTGGGCTTGGCGGTGGAGGAGGAGGACAGGCCGTTCATGCCCGTCACGGCGCGCTTCACCACGTCCAGTGTGCGCTCCAGCGCCGCGTCCTGACCCTTGATGCGCTTCTCGAAGTCCTGCCTGGCGGTGCGCAGGCTGTCCATGGACAGCTGCTCCCAGGGGTTCTCCTTGATGCCGTACTTGTACAGATCCACCACGCTGCACAGCTCCCGGATGGGGGTGCACTCCTGCTTGCTCAGGCGGCGCATGGCATCCAGCTCGGTGAAGGTCAGCCCCTCGGTCAGGCCCACGAACTTCTCCCGCAGCCGCTCCAGCTCCTCGGGATGCTGCCGGTAGTAGGGCATGTCGGTGCGATACACCGTGGAGTCGAAGAAGGTGGCGAAGGCGTTGCCGCACATGAGCCGCTTGCGCTCCTCCCGGTCGGGGGCATCCAGGGTGATGGTCTTGCACACCGGGTTGTTCAGATAGAACCACGCCGGCAGGTCATTGAGCTTGTTCACCAGCAGCACCAGCAGATTCTGCCTTCTGCCCTGGCTGGTGCGCACCACGGACGCGGACAGCGCCGCCTGCAGGAGCAGGTTGAAGCTGTTCACGTCGTTCTGGTCCATGCGCTCGGGGGTGGTGATGTAGTGGCTCGCCAGCTCCAGCACGGTCACGGTGGCGGCGGACTGCTGCGCCATGGCCCGGCGGATGATGTTGGGGGCCGTGTCCGCCGAGTTGCCCTTGAACTCTGCGGGGATCACGCCGCCCTCGGCCTTCACGCCGTTCTGCTGGGCGAAGCGCTCCAGCATCCGTGGCGCGTAGGGGTTCACGAAGCCGAACAGGTTGGAGTAGAACACCACCTGCTCATACCCCAGGTCGGCAAAGAACCCCTGCAGATACCGGGGCAGCGGCACCAGCTCGTCCTCCGGAATGGAGCCCGCCACCGGGTAGCGGTACTGATCCAGCACATTCCCCTCCAGGATCAGCATGGGCTTGATGGCACTGAACAGCTCCAGCTCCCGGTGCCACTTGGAAATCAACGGTTCCATGGTCGTCACTCCTCTATCCATCCATTGTGTCGTCCCGCCCGCGGCCCGTCACGCCCGCGATTCGCCGTTTTCCATATGATAGCGCACAGGCGCGGGTTCTGTCAAGGAAAACGTTTGCGGCGCCGTCAAAAGGAAAGCCGCAGAACGAACCCTCGTCCTGCGGCCCCGGGGCGTCGTTCACGCATCCCGTGCTTTAGCGGCTCTGATGGAAGTAGCTGGTGAACTCCTCGTCGCAGTCCACCACCTGCTCCCTCTTTTTGCCGCTGGTGAAGCCCTTGTTGAACATATAGGCCACAAACGCGATCACGGCGCCCACCGCCACCAGACCGAACAGCCCCTTGAAGAGCCCAAAGGCCAGGCCGATGAGGCCGAACACCAGGCTGAACACGCCGTGGAACAGCCCGAAGAACAACTGAAATCCCAGCTTCACAAGACCGAACACAGCCTTGAAGGGGAGCGCCAACAGTTCAAACATTTCACATTCTCCTTTTCCCATTCGGCAGTCGTGCCCGGCCCCATCCGGCCGGGCCCTCTGCCTTCAGGCGGTTCACCATCCGCCTGTGATCCTATCATAGCAGAAAATTCATGGGAAATCGAGGTAGGAATGATTAGAAATGGATGAGAGTTTTCCCATTTTTCCTCAGCAGGCGGGCTCCTTGCCCACGTCCACCCAGCCCCGGCACCGACTGAAGCGCTCCAGCTCCTCGCAGGTGACGCGGATGGCGCTGTTGCTGCTGCCGCAGGCGGGGTACACATGGTCATAGGCCCGCAGGCTCACATCCAGATAGACCGCCACCGCCTCCGGCAGCCCGAAGGGGCACACGCCGCCGAAGTGAAGCCCGGTCAGGCTCTCCAGCTCCTCTGCGGTCATCATCCGCGCCTTGCAGCCGAACTGCTGCTTGTACTTCCGGTTGTCGATGCGGCAGTCCCCCGCCGCCACGATGAACACGGGCTGCTCCCCCGCCATGAAGGACAGAGTCTTGGCGATGCGCCCGCTCTCGCATCCCAGCGCCTGCGCCGCCAGCTCCACCGTGGCGCTGGACACGTCAAACTCCAGCACGCGCTCCTCGGCGCCGAACTGCTTCAGGTATTCCCGTACATGCTCAATACTGGTCATGGCCACACGCTTCCTCCGCTGTTTGCTTCTTTAGCTTATGTCCGGGCCGCCCGCCAGCCGCCCAGCACCTCCGTCCACTTCTCCTCCGGCAGCTCCGCGCCCGCCGTGGACACCACCGCCGCGGACACCCGGTTCGCCAGCTGCACGGCCTCGCCCAAGGGCAGGCCGTCCGCCTCCGCCGCCATGATGGTGCCGATGTGGGCATCCCCCGCGCCGATGGTGTCCACCACCTGCGCCGGCACGCCGGGAATCACCCGGCAGCCCATGCCATCCAGCACCAGCGCGCCCTGCTCGCCCAGGGTGATGACCACGTCGTTGTCCGTGATGTCATGCAGCAGCCCGGCGGCCCGGGCCAGCTCCTCGGTGCCGGTGAAGGCGGCAGCCTCCGAGGCGTTCAGGTGCAGCACGGGATGCAGCGCCATGACCCGGGCCAGCTTCTCCGGGCGGATGCGGCAGATGCGGGGCCCGGGCGCGAAGTACAGCCGCCGGGGCGCTTCGCTCTCCAGGGCGGAGATGACCACATCGCCGGTGGTTTCCTCCACCTCCAGACCGCACAGGTACACGCCCGCGTAGTCCCGCAGGTCGATGGCATCGAACCACGCCGCCTCGAACAGATACTCCGCGCCGTGATGGCTCAGGAAGGTGCGTTCGCCGTCGTCCTCCACCAGACAGTAGCAGCAGCCGCTGGGCGTCTGCACCCGGGGGATGGGCGTGCGGATGCCCCGCTTCTCCAGAGCGCCCTGCACCCAGTCCCCCCACACGCCGCTGCCCACCGGCGAGAACAGCGTACAGGCCGCCTGTCCCGCCCGGCGGGCCGCCAGGAAGGCATTACAGGCGCACCCGCCCAGCGAGGTGTGCTGCGCGGAGACGTGCAGATCCTCGCCCGTCCGGGGCAGGAAGGGAATGCGCACCACCACGTCCGCCACGGTGGAGCCGATGAACAACAGCTGCTTCATGGGGATCATCCTCCGGTATCAGTCCTCAAAGGGCATCGAGGAGCGATCCGCGTTGAGCAGCGCCTCCTCATAGTCGTAGGCCATGCCGCCGTGAGCCGCGGCATAGCGGGCATCCCGCTCCGCCACCTGAATGCGCTTGGTGCGCACATAGGCGCAGTTGGAGGGTGCCGCCTTCGCCACGGACAGGTTCACGATCTTCTTGCCCTCGTCGTTCACCCGGAAGCGCAGCCGGCACAGCAGATTGCCGTGGGCGCGGCACTTGGCCAGGGTGATGTACTTGTCCGCGCACTGGGGCACATAGTCCCCGTCCAGCGTCGCCAGCTTGCTGCACACGGGGCAGCGGGGCTTCTGGGCCAGCTCGGACTGCAGCGCCTCCTCGATGGTGTCGAACTCCTGTCCCAGGGGCTTCTGCCGGGAGGCGTGGCCCGCGTGGATGAGCTGCCTAGGCTGCTGGGGATAGTTCAGCACCGCCCGGGGATCGGGCAGGGTGGCAAACACCAGCGCCGTGTAGTAGGCGTCATGCACCGCGTTGTGGAAGGCCCGATTCTCATCGGGCTGGATGTCCAGCATCTCCATCGCCAGCTTGAGCCCGGCCCGCTCCTTGAGCTTGTGCACCTCGCTGAACAGCTTCTGGATGTCGCACAGGGGCGGCAGCTTGGCCTGATAGCCGAAGAAATCCAGATTCTGCTGCAGAACGCTCACGTCGTCGCAGCCCCAGGTCAGGAGCGCGTAGTCCTCGCCGCACCAGCCTTCAAACTGCGCCATGGCCTCGGAGAACCGGGGCGCGTCCGCCAGCTCCTCCGGGCCCAGCCCGGTCATGCGGCGGATGCGGGGATGGATTTTCACATAGTGGGTGGGCTGAATCGGGATGGAGATGCTGTCCACCACCTCCATGGCCTCGTTCACCTTCACCGCGCCGATTTGGATCATTTCAAAGATCAGCCGGCTGCCCACCTCGCGGTAGGTTCGGCTCTGGTAGGAGAGCGGCTGATTCCACTCCAGGTCAAGAATGACATACTGCATTGTTCCAATGAACCTTTCCTTATTTCCATACCGGAGATGCGCCGCGCCGGGCGCACCTCATGCTTCCGCCGCCGCGCTCTGTCCCGCCAGACAGCCCGTGGAGAACGCGATCTGCAGGTTGTAGCCGCCGGTGTGGGCGTCCACGTCCAGCACCTCGCCGGCGAAGTACAGCCCGCTGACCAGCCGGCTCTCCATGGTGCCGGGGGTCACCTCCCGCACGCTCACGCCGCCTCGGGTCACGATGGCCTCCTCGATGGGCCGCAGCGCCCTGACCGTCAGGGGCAGCGCCTTCAGCGTGCGCCCGATGCGCTCCCGCTCCTCCCGGGTCACCTGTCCGCACACGCGCTCGCCATCCACCCGGCACATCTCCGGGAAGATCTCCGCCAGGCGCCCCGGCAGCAGCGCGCCCATCACGTTGCGCAGCTGCCTGCGGCTCTGCGCCTCCATTTCCCGCACCAGCCGGGCATCCAGCTGCTGCGGGTCAAGGCCGGGCTTGAGGTCGATGAGGAACTGCACGCCCTCCACCTCCTCGGGCAGGTGGCAGCTCATCTCCAGCACCAGCGGGCCGGACACGCCGAAGTGGGTGAACAGCATCTCGCCCAATTCGGCATAGAGCGTCCTTTTCCCGTTCTTCAGCGTCAGCGTCACGTTCTTCAGGGACAGCCCCTGCAGCTTGCCGGGCCAGCTCTCCACGGTCTCCAGCGCCGTGAGGGAGGGCCGCTGCGGCACGATGGTGTGCCCCGCCTCCCGGGCCAGGCGGTAGCCATCGCCGGTGGAGCCGGTGCCCGGGTAGCTCAGGCCGCCCGTGGCCACGATCACCCGCGCCGCGTCCAGCTCCTCGCCGCTCTCCAGCACCACGCCGCGCACCTGTCCCGCCTCCGTCCGCAGGGACTGCACCCGGCTGTGGTACCGGATGCGCACGCCCTGCCGCAGCAGGATGCGCTCCAGCGTGCGGGTCACGTCGCTGGCCTTCTCCGTTTGGGGGAACACCCGCCTTCCCCGCTGCACCACCACGGGGCAGCCGTTTTCCTCCAGCAGCGCCATCATCTGCTGGGGAGGGAAGGCGTTCAGGGCGCTGTAGAGGAACCGGGGATTCCTCGGCACCTCCCGCAGGAACTCGTCCCGGGTGCAGTCGTTGGTCACGTTGCAGCGGCCCTTGCCGGTGATGTACACCTTCCGGCCCAGCTTCTCATTGCGCTCCAGCAGCGTCACCCGCGCCCCCGCGCCCGAGGCCGCCAGCGCCGCCATCATCCCGGCTGCGCCGCCGCCGATCACGATCACCTCAGCCATGATGCTTGCTCTCTCCCGCGTAGATCTCGTAGGTGTCCCACAGCGCCTCCAGCTTGCTGAAGTGCTCCCGCAGCGCGTCCTTGCGTCGCAGGCCCAGGGCCACCAGCAGCGCGTTGATGACCGACATGGGCGCCGCCAGGGAGTCCACGAAGGACGCCATGTCCGTGTGGGCCATCAGCGACAGATCCGCGATCTCGGTCAGGGGCGACATGGGGCCGTCGGTGATGGAGATCACCTGCGCCCCGCAGCGCTTGGCGTAGCGCATGGCCTCCAGGGTGCGGGTGGAGTAGCGGGGAAAGCTGATGCCCACCAGCACGTCGCCGCCCTCCAGCTTGGAGATCTCGTCAAACACGTCCGTGGTGCCGCTGGACACCAGGCGGACGCTGGGGAAGATGTAGTTGAGGTAGTAGTACATGAACTCCGCCAGGGGCGCGGCGGAGCGCAGGCCCATGACGTACACGCTCCGGGCGGACAGAATCCGCTCCACCACCTGCTCGAACACGGTGTTGTCCATGCTCTCCAGCGTGGTGCGCAGGTTCTGCATGTCGCGCTTGAGCACGTGGCTCATGGCGTTTTCCGGCACGATCTCCTCGCTCATCTCCACCCGCTGGTTGGGGGTCAGGCGATGGCTGACCAGCTCCTGCATGGCGCGCTGCAGCTGCGGATAGCCCTCATAGCCCATGGCGGACGCGAAGCGCACCACCGTGGACTCGCTCACGCCCACGCACTCACCCAGGCGGCTGGCGGTCATGAACACCGCCTTGTCGTAGTGGGCCGCGATGTATTCCACAATGCGCCGCTGGCCCTTGCTCAGCCGCTTGCCGGACTGGTTCAGCCGGTCAATCATGTCCTGCATTTCCTGCATATCCCCAAACCCCTCGCTTCAGAACTCCGTGATCCGGTCGCGCCGGGAAGTCCATCCCCGGCACGCCCGATTTTCTCAGCGGGCAGACCGGCATCATTCTATCAGAATCCGAAGAAAAATGCAAGTGCTCCTGCACAATCCTGCAAAAAATGCCTCCTTTCCCCGGTTGACTGCCGGGGGCCCGCTTCCCTCGCCCCTTTCCAGGCTTCCTCTTTCGTAAACCTTCCCTGTTCCCCTTCACAAATGCCGCGCTCTGTGCTATCATGAACTCCAGCCATGAACCGCATACGGACAGACAGCAGACAGGAGGGACACAGCCATGGATCGATTCGTTCTCAAAGCGCCCTACAGCGCCAGCGGTGACCAGCCCCAGGCCATCGACGCCCTTGCCCGGGGCGTGCAGGAGGGGATGGAGAGCCAGGTGCTGCTCGGCGTCACCGGCTCCGGCAAGACCTTCACCATGGCCTCGGTGATCGAGCGGGTGCAGAAGCCCACGCTGGTCATCGCCCACAACAAGACCCTCGCCGCCCAGCTCTGCTCCGAGCTGCGGGCCTTCTTCCCGGACAGCCGGGTGGAGTACTTCGTTTCCTACTATGACTACTACCAGCCGGAGGCCTACATCGCCTCCTCGGACACCTACATCGAGAAGGACGCCTCCATCAACGACGAGATCGACCGGCTGCGCCACTCCGCCACCGCCGCCCTGCGGGAGCGGAAGGACGTCATCATCGTCGCGTCGGTGTCCTGCATCTACTCCATGGGCGACCCCTCGGAGTACGAGGGGCAGATGATCTCCCTGCGTCCCGGCATGGCCCTGAGCCGGGAGAAGCTGCTGCGGCAGCTCATCGACATCCAGTACGAGCGCAACGACGTGGACTTCGACCGCGGCACCTTCCGGGTGCGGGGGGACGTGGTGGAGATCATCCCCGCCGGGGAGCACGAGCATGCGCTCCGCATCGAGTTCTTCGGGGACGAGATCGACCGCATCTCCGAGATCGAGGTGGTCAGCGGTCACGCGCTGACCACGCTGGAGCATGCCGCCATCTTCCCCGCCACCCACTACGCCACCGACCGGGAGCACATGGAGGAGCACATCGCCGTCATCGAGCACGACCTGCAGGAGCGGGTGCAGCAGTTCCTGTCCGACGGCAAGCCTCTGGAGGCGGAGCGCATCGCCCAGCGCACCAACTACGACATCGAGATGATGCGGGAAATCGGCTACTGTCAGGGCATCGAGAACTACAGCCGCTACTTTGACGGGCGCAGCCCCGGTGACGCACCCTACTCCCTGCTGGATTACTTCCCCAAGGACTTCCTCTGCTTCATCGACGAGAGCCACGTGACCGTGCCGCAGATCCGCGCCATGTACAACGGCGACCGGGCCCGGAAGGACACGCTGGTGCAGTACGGCTTCCGGCTGCCCTCGGCCTACGACAACCGCCCCCTGCTCTTTTCGGAGTTCGAGCAGCGCATCCATCAGACCATCTTCGTCAGCGCGACCCCCGGCCCCTACGAGCTGGGCCGGGCAAGTCAGGTGGTGGAGCAGATCATCCGCCCCACGGGCCTGCTGGACCCGGAGGTCATCGTGCGCAAGGCCACGGGCCAGGTGGACGACCTGGTGGGCGAAATCCGGAAGGTTACGGCGCGGGGCGGGCGCGTGCTGGTGACCACGCTGACCAAGCGCATGGCGGAGAGCCTGACCGACTACCTGCGGGAGCTGGACATCCGCGTCCGCTACCTGCATTCCGACATCCTGACCATCGAGCGCATGGAGCTGCTGCGCGACCTGCGCAAGGGCGAGTACGACGTGCTGGTGGGCATCAACCTGCTGCGCGAGGGCCTCGACCTGCCCGAGGTGCAGCTGGTCGCCATCCTGGACGCGGACAAGGAGGGCTTCCTGCGCTCGGAGACCAGTCTGGTGCAGACCATCGGTCGTGCGGCCCGCAACGTGGACGGGCGGGTGCTGATGTACGGTGACACGATCACGGACAGCATGATGCGCGCCATCACCGAAACAAACCGCCGCCGGGCCATTCAGCAGGAGTACAACCGCATCCACGGCATCACCCCCGAGTCGGTGCGCAACGCGATCCACGAGGTGCTGGAGATCACCAGACAGGTGGAGGCCGCTGCCCCCGCTGCCCTGAACGAGGACGAGCGCGCCGCTCTGATGCAGCAGATAGAGGATCAGATGCTCAGCGCCGCGAAGGAGCTGGAGTTCGAGAAGGCCGCCAAGCTCCGCGACCAGCTGCTCACCCTCCGGGGCGAAGCGCCCCAAAAGCAGGAGGTGCAGCAGCGCCGCTCCCGGGCACCCCGGGTGCGCAAGTCGGAGCACTGAGGGCCCGCATGGAAAAGAAACAGACCCGCCCTGCCGATGCGGAGCGGGTCTTGTGATATGGAGAGATCATGCTCAATCCATGATGATATGCTTCCTTGACTTCTGCCCTGCGCTCACCTGCAGGTGGCCTTGATAACCACCGGCATATCGGAGCGGTAGTCCCCCAGATCGACCTTCAGGCCCTCGCTGTCCCGGCGCCAGGTCGGCTTGCCCGCCATGCCCAGCACCTGCACGTCCTCCAGAATGCCGTGGAACACGGGCAGATGGCTGGCGTCCGCCTCCCGCAGGCTGCGGATGGTCAGCCTGCCGTCCTCCGGGCAGACCATGCAGATGGCATAAATGCTGCTGCCGCGGCAGGTGAAGCGGAAGTCCTGACTGGTGTAGGCGGCAGCGCTGCCGTCGGAGAACTGACCCTCCACCGACGCGGTGGGGCCCTCCTGCGCCATGCGCCACAGGCCCGTGCCGTGAATGGCCTCGTCGTTGACCCGCATCCACGCGCCCAGCCCCCGCAGCACGGCGGCGTCCCGCTCGTCGATGGTGCCGTCCGGCTTCGGGCCGATGTTCAGCAGCAGCCGCCCGTTCTTGCTCACCACGTCCACCAGCGTCCAGACGATCTCCTGCGGGCTCTTGTAGGTGGCCTTGTCCGGCTGCACCGAATAGCACCAGCTGCCGCGCATGACGCTGGTATCGCTCTGCCACAGGAAGGGCTTCGCCTCCGCGAACGCGCCGCGCTCGATGTCCGGCACCGCCACGCCGAAGGGGAAGGCGTCGTGCTTGTAGTTGATGACGCAGCCGCCCAGCGGCTCCATGCGGTTGTAGTAGTAGGCGGCGAACCGCTGCAGGTACGGCTTCACGGCGCTGTGCTGAATCCACCAGTCAAAGTAGAGGATGCGGGGATGATAGCGATCCACCAGCTCACAGGAGCGCAGCAGCCAGTCCTCCAGGAACGCCTGCGTGGGGGTGGGCTGGCTGAACAGGTCGTAGTGATCGGCCTCCTGCATGGCGGGCCAGTAGAGGTCCTCCGGCGTCATTTCGCCGGTGATGTCGCTGTCGAACTCGCGCCCGTGCCCCAGGAAGAACCAGTGCTCCACCCGGTGGCTGGAGGTGCCGGGCGTCATGCCCTGCTTCTCCGCCGCCAGCAGCAGATCGCCCAGAATGTCCCGCTTCGGGCCCATCTCGAAGGCGTTCCAGTGGCTCAATTCGCTCCGGTAGTTCTGGAAGCCGTCGTGATGCTCCGCCACGGGCACGATGTACTCCGCCCCCGCCTCCCGGAACAGCTTCACCCATTCGTCCGGCTCAAAGCGCTCCATGGTGAACATGGGCACGAAGTCCTTCCAGCCGAACTCCTTGTGCGGTCCGTAGTGCTCCAGATGGTACTGATACTCCGGGCTGTCCTTGATGTACATGTTCCGCGCATACCAGTCGTGGTACGCCGGCACGGAAAACACGCCCCAGTGCAGGAAGATGCCCAGCCGCTTCTGCGCGTACCAGGCGGGAACGGGATGCGCCGCCAGGCTGTCCCAGTCGGCGTGATAGGGGCCCTCCGCGTTCACGCGGTCAATCAGCTCCAGGTAGGCTTTGCGATCCATGGGGAAACCCTCTCCTTCTGTGTTGAATGAACCGGATATTGCAGGAAAACTATAGGGCAGATTGTGCCGCTTGTCAAGCCGGAAAATGCCCTCTGATCGCACAGTGCCGGCAGATTCCGGAAAAAGGAAAAGAATTTCGTCAGGAATGCGAAAAAAGCGGGCAAACCCGCGTCTATCAGGTGAGGAGGTGAGAGCGCATGACAGGCAGACCCCAGGTACCGGGGCACGCCTCGGAAGCGGAGCTCTCCCGGTGGATGAGGGACTATGGCACCATGCTGGTGGGAACCTGCACCGCCCTGCTGGGTGACGGACACCTGGCCCAGGACATGGTACAGGAGACGTTCATTCGCGCCTATCAGCATCGGGATCGCTTTCGCGGTGAGCGCGAGGGCAGCGAGAAGGCATGGCTGACGCGAATCGCCATCAACCTTTGCCGCGATCATCAGCGGTCAAAATGGTTCCGGTTCGTCGATCAGCGCGTTCCCGTGGAGGAGCTGGCGCTCCCCGCAGAGGAAGAACAGGACGAGGCCGATCAGCTCCGCGCCGCCCTGCAGTCCCTGCCCGCCAAATACAGAGAGGTCATCCTGCTCCGATACTATCAGGACATGTCCACGGACGAAATCGCCCGGACGCTTCAAGTGTCCGCGTCAAGCGTATACCGGCGCGTCGGCAAAGCGCTGCAGCTGTTGAAGCAACGACTGGAGAGGGGGAATTTTCATGGATGAAAGCAAGCTGAAGAACCTGCTGAAAGCCAGTCTCTCCGAAGCGGATTTCCCCCCGGAGCGCCGCCTGGCGGTGCTCCGGGCGGTGAGAGAGAAGGAACGAAAGGACGGAACGATGATAAAGGGAAAGATTTCCATGGTGCTGATCCTCGCCCTGGCGCTGGTGCTGGCCACCTGCGGCCTGGCCGCGGCCGCCGGGCTCGGCATCTTCGGGCAGGCCGGTCATGACGCGACCAACGAGAGCAGCGCCGTGCGGCTGGAGCATCTGGAGCATGAGGCCAACGTGGTCAACGAGACGCAGACCGCCCGGGCACCGGAGACCCCGGAGGAGACCGCCGGAGCGCAGACCCTGCGGGAGACCATGCTCTCCGCGCTGTACGGGCGCCGCTTCCAGCTGACGCTGAACCAGGTCTATGGCGACGGGCACAAGCTGTACTATACCTACACGCTGACCACGGACAGCCCGCTCGCCTGGTTTCAGGGCGAGGGAGCCCCCACGGGCTTCGACAGCTGGGACATGCAGGGCGCGGGCCGGTATGTCGCGCATTACCAGCAATCCGACGCGCACATCCAGCAGCGCTATGTGGCCTTCTTTGCCGACACCCCCGTGGGCTACATCGGACGTGAGAGCATGTGCGTGGGCGACGGCGCCAGCCTGGACGGTATCCCGCTGAAGATTCTGGACAGCGGCGAGACCATCGTGGACGACTGCACGATTCAGGGCTTCCAGGAGGTTGCCCTGCCCGAGGGCTATGAGCCGGAGAGCACCCTGTCGCTTGAGCTGACCATCCTCCACGGCGCAAGCCTGTACTACCAGGACGGGGAGAGCGTCCGCTGGGCCCACGTCGCCACGCCGGAGAATCGTGGCATCCTCCACCTGCCCTTCACGGTGCCGATGAACGGCAAGGCCACGGCCTTCGCCGGGTCGGTGCAAACCGATGCGTACACCGCCCGGGCCACGCTGTTCGTTTCCGATGTGGACATCAGCGGCACCGTGCTCCTCGACGTCCCCGGGCAGACCGCCGACGCAGAGGCCGCGCCGCCTGTGCTGAGCTACACGCTCCTCGCGGATGGCGTCGCCTTTGAGAACCTCGGCGGCGACCTCCGGGTCACCGGGGAGGGACAGTGGTGCGTGGACGTCCGCTTCGACCTGCCGGTGACCGTGAACAGCCTGACGCTGCGCCCCGCCGGTGCCGGCGCGTCATCGGCGGAGGACATCATGCTGAAGTAACGGCTCCGAGCCCCGGGGGAGCGGCTGCGCGCCGCTCCCCCTTTCTGCCGCGATTTTTGCTCTTGACCTGCCGGGGACAATCCGCTATAATAGATCGGAACAAGCA
>JAEDKS010000158.1 GCA_016295665.1 Clostridia bacterium | reverse complement strand
CTCCTCCCAGTTGTTCATGAACACGCCGATCACGTCGTAGCCCTGCCGCTTGAGCAGCAGCGCTGCCACTGAGGAATCCACCCCGCCCGACATGCCCACCACGATGCGCTCAGCCATGTTCCTCCTCCTTCACCAGCCGCCGGATGACCTCCGCCGCGGCCGCCTGCCCGATCTCCTCCGGGGTACGGGTGGCGTCCACCACCACGAACCGCCCGGGGTCACGCGCAATCAGCTCCCGGTACGCCTGCTCCACCCGGGCGTGGAAGCTGTCGCCCTCCAGCTCGATGCGGTCGGGCGCGGAGGCCGCCAGCCGGCGGCGCAGGCTCTCCTGATGGGTGATGTCCAGGTACACCGTCGCCAGGGGCAGCGTGCCGTCCACGGCGGGGGCGTTGATGTCCAGCACCCGCTCCACGCCCAGCTGCCGCCCGCCGCCCTGATAGGCCACGGAGGAATCCACATACCGGTCGCACAGCAGCACCCGCCCCGACGCGATCACGGGCCGGATGACCTGCCGCACATGCTGGGCCCGGGAGGCGGCGTAGAGCAGCGCCTCGGTCTCGGCGGTCATGCCCACGTTCTCCGTGTCCAGAATGACGCTCCGGATCTTCTCCGCGATGGGGCAGCCGCCGGGCTCCCGGCTGTGGACGACCTCGAAGCCCCAGCGATCCAGCGCGTCGGTCAGCAGGCCGATCTGCGTGGACTTGCCGCTGCCGTCCAGCCCCTCGATGGACAGGAACGCGCCCCGGGGTCTCTCCGCGCCCGGGCAGAGCAGCTCGATAAGCGCGTCCACCGTGGGCACCCAGGCCTCGCAGCCCGCCGCCCGCAGCTCCTCCTCGGAGCCGTAGCCGTAGCCCACGCCCACGGTGTGGATGCCCACGCTCCTGCCGCCCTCGATGTCGAAGCAGCGGTCGCCCACCATCCACGCCTCGTCGTAGCACTCCGGCAGGGCATGGCGGATGAGCCAGTCCTTCTCGGAGCGGTTGGTCACCCCGTCCGGCCCCACGATGCGGTCGAAGTACCGGGCGAGCCCGAAGTGCTCGATGATCCGTTCGGAGGAGTCCTGGGGCTTGCCGGTGGCGATGCCGATGTACCACCCCTCCCGCCGAAGCGTACGCAGCAGGCGGCGGATGCCCGGATAGACCCGGTTCTCAAAGAGCCCCACCCGGGTGTAGCGCTCCCGGTAGGCCGTGACCGCCGCCCGCGCCTGCTCCTCGCTCATGCCCATGTAGGTCTGGAAGGAGTACATCAGCGGCGGGCCCACAAACTTCCGCAGCGTGTCCGCGTCGGGCTGAGGAAAGCCCATCCGGTCCGCCGCGTGGCGAACGCAGTTCCAGATGCCCTCCTCGCTCCGGGTCAGGGTACCGTCCAAATCGAAAATCACAGCTTTACGCACAGCATTCCTTCTCCTTCCGTTCCAAACCGCTGCCGGGGGCCGGCCTGCGCCAGCATCCGGGCCGTTTCCTCCGCGATCACCTCGCCGGGGCACACCTGCGGCACCCCCGGCGGATACAGCCCGGCGGCCTGGGCCGCAATCCGACCCGCCGCCCGGTCAAAGGGCACCGTCTCCCAGTCCGCCAGCACCGCCTGCCGCACCTCCATGGCGGCCTCGGGGAGCGCCGTCACGTCCGGCAGGGGCGGCAGCTCCGAGCGCACCGGCGGGATGCGCCCCAGCGCCTCCGCCACCCGGCGCAGGGTGTCCGGGGTGTCCATGGCGCTCAGAATCAGCACGACCCGGCGCTGATCCGCCATCTCCACGTCCACGCCCTCCCGCGCCAGCGCCTCCGCCAGCGCGTGACCGCCCTGGGGCGCGTCGATGACCAGGCGGGTGGGGTCAAGGGCGAAGCCGGTCTCCCGCCAGGCCGCGTGGGCATCGCGGTAGCCCAGCCCCGGCAGCTGCGCCCGCACCTCCTCCGTCGCCCGCACGACCGCCCGCAGCCGTGCCCGCCCGCCGTCCTCCATCCAGGCCCGGCTGTCGTCGATGGACAGCATCAGCAGAAAGCTGGGCGAGGAGGTCTGCTCCCGGCGCAGGATGCGCATGGCGGCGGGGCGATCCTCCGCCCGGGCCAGATGCAGCACCGCCGCCCCGGTCAGCCCCGGCAGGGTCTTGTGCACCGACTGCACCCAGGCATCCGCGCCGCATGCCCCGGCGGAGGGAATGCCCTCCAGCCAGGGCAGATGGGCGCCGTGGGCCTCGTCCACCAGCACCCGGGTGCCCTGGGCGTGGGCCGCTGCCACGATGCGCTCAAGGGGCACGCAGGCGCCGAAGTAGTCGGGCCGGGTGAGCAGCAGGGCCTTCGCCTCCGGGTGCTCCCGCAGGCAGCGCAGCGCCGTCTCCTCCGTGACACGGCACCAGCCGTCCGCTTGCTGGGTCACCGGCATCCAGACCACGTGCGCCCCCACGGGCACACAGCCGTTCACGGCGGAGAGATGGGCGTTGCGGGGCAGCAGCACCGTGTCCCCCGCCCGGGCATAGAGCTGGAGCATCACATGGTTCCCGGCGGTGGAGCCGTTGTGCAGAAAGAGCGCCTCCGCGCTGCCCGCGGCCCGGGCGTAGCGCACCTCGGCCTCCCGCAGGGCCCCCTCCGGGCTGTACAGGTCGTCGGTATGGGGCAGCTCGGTGATGTCCAGCGCGTACAGGTTCAGGGGGCCGAAGGGCGCGCTGCCCTTGTGCCCCGGCATATGTCCGCTGACTCGCCCCGCAGCGGCCCGGAGCATCTCATAGACCGGTCTCTCCGTGCTCATGCCCTGCTCCTCTCCTTGCCCTTACGGTCGCGCCGGGGATTCCCCGCGCTCCGCGTCCTCCCGTTCCTCCAGAAAGCTGACGATGGCCTGCCGCGCCTGCCTGTCCGCCGCCCGCCCGAAGCCGTGACCGCCGCCGGGGATGACCGCCAGCGTGCAGTCCGCCCCCGCCGAGGCGTAGGCCTCCCGGGCCGCCTGGCTGTAGCGCAGGGGCACCAGGTCGTCCGCGTCCCCGTGGACGATGAGCACCCGCCCCGGGTACCCGGCGATCTCCCGCAGGGGATCCATGCCCAGCACGCAGGCGGGATAGTCATGCCCCAGCTGCAGGGGCCCGGCGCTGATGGTCTCCGGAATGTGCGCCGGGTCGAAGCGGAAGAACATCATCTGCCCCCGCCGGGCGTCGTCCGGGATGCACAGCGCCGGAAAGAGCAGCACCAGACGCGCCACCCGCTCCGGGCACCTCGCCGCCGTCAGGGCGGATACGAACCCGCCCTGGCTGCCTCCCAGCAGCACGGGCCGCTCCCCCGCCGCTCCGGCGTCCTGCCGCACGAAGTCCATCACCGCCAGCAGGTCCTCCACCTCGGTCAGCACGGTCATGTCCCGGAGCTTCCCGTCGCTCCGGCTGCCCAGGCCGCCCCCGGCGAAGTCGAAGCAGTACGCCATCCAGCCCCGCCGGGCAAGGCAGCGGGCATAGCCCAGCATGGAGCGCTGGTTCGCTAAAAAGCCGTGGGAGAGAATCACGCAGCCCCGCGCCCTGCCCGTCCGGGGCATCACGCGCCTGCCCCGCAGGGTCAGCGACCCGCGCTGGCAGGAAAAGACGCGCTCCGTGAGCGCCGCAGCCGATTCTGTCATGTCCGGCACCTCGCTTTCACCGTCAATGAGAACATTATAGCACATTGGCGCCCATGGTGCAATTTCCGATTGACAATCCCCGGACAATGTTCTATCCTATACATGTATGTGGCATGGAACCACATCACGAAAACGGAAGCGACTTACAGGAGGTAGATGATCTATGAAGAAGCCCGTTGTGCTGGTCGTGATGGACGGCGTGGGCGAAACGCCGGTGGAGCTGGGCAACATGGTGCTGAAGGCCACCACCCCGACGCTGGATGCGCTGAAGGCGGAGCATCCCTTTCAGGTAATCAAGGCGCACGGCGCCGCGGTGGGCCTGCCCAGCGACGATGACATGGGCAACAGCGAGGTGGGCCATAACGCCCTCGGCTGCGGTCAGATCTATTCCCAGGGCGCCAAGCTGGTGAACGAGAGCATCGAGAGCGGCAGCATCTATGCCTCCGAGACCTGGCAGAAGCTGGTGGGCAACGTCAAGCAGAGCGGCGGCACGCTGCACTTTATCGGCCTGCTGTCCGACGGCAACGTGCACTCCAACATCAGTCACCTGATCGCCATGCTGGGCGAGGCGCAGAAGGAGGGCGTGAAGCGGATTCGCTGCCACATCCTGCTGGACGGCCGCGACGTGCCCGCCACCTCCGCGCTGGAGTATGTGCAGCAGCTGGAGGACGCGCTGGCGGCCCTGGAGGGCGTGGACGCGAAGATCGCCTCCGGCGGCGGTCGCATGACCATCACCATGGATCGCTATCAGGCGAACTGGCCCATGGTGAAGGCCGGCTGGGACACCCATGTGCACGGCGAGGGCCGTCAGTTCGCCTCCGCGAAGGAGGCCATTGAGACCTACCGCGCCGAGACCGGCGTCATCGACCAGGACCTGCCCGCCTTCGTCATTGCGGAGAACGGCGAGCCTGTGGGCCGGATGCAGGACGGCGACAGCGTGATTCTCTACAACTTCCGTGGCGACCGCGCCCAGGAGATCTCCATGGCCTTCGACGGCGGCGCGGACTTCGACAAGTTCGACCGGGGCGTGGTGCCGCAGGTGCTGTACGCCGGCATGCTGGAGTACGACGGCGACCTGAAGATTCCCCACAACTATCTGGTCAATCCCCCGCAGATCAAGAACACCCTGACCGAGCTGCTGGTGGAGAACGGCATCCGCGAGTACGCCGTGTCCGAGACGCAGAAGTACGGTCATGTGACCTACTTCTGGAACGGCAACCGCTCCGGCAAGGTGTCCGAGGCGCTGGAGGACTACGACGAGGTGCCCAGCGACGTGCGCTCCTTCGACGAGTGCCCCTGGATGAAGGCCACGGAGGTGGCTGACCTGGTGATCCGCGCCATCGAGAGCGGCAAGTACGGCTTCATCCGCTGCAACTTCCCCAACGGCGACATGGTGGGCCACACCGGCAACTGCCTGGCGACCGAGATCGCCGTGGAGACCGTGGATCTGCAGCTGGCCCGCATCAAGAAGGCCTGCGACGAGCACGACGTGATCCTGTGCGTCACCGCCGATCACGGCAACGCCGACCAGATGCTGGAGAAGAACAAGAAAGGCGGCGTGCAGGTGCGCACGGCCCACAGCCTGAACCCCGTTCCCTTCATCATCTACGACAAGGATGCGCGTCACGAGATGAAGGAGGGTGCCTTCGGCCTGGCGAACGTGGCCCCCACGGTGGCGGGCCTGCTGGGCATCCAGCCCTACGACTGCTGGGAGGAGAGCATGCTGAAGTAAGCGGCAGCGC
>JAEDKS010000010.1 GCA_016295665.1 Clostridia bacterium | reverse complement strand
GGCGTCGTCACGGCTGAAGCCGAAGGTCATCTGGGTCAGGTCGTTGGTGCCGAAGCAGAAGAACTCGGCCTCGGTAGCGATGGCGTCAGCGGTCAGGGCGGCACGCGGGATCTCGATCATGGTGCCAACCTCGTACTCCAGCTTGGTGCCGGAGGCGGCGATCAGCTCATCGGCGACCTTCACAACGATGTCCTTGACGAACTTGAGCTCCTTGACCTCGCCGGTCAGGGGGATCATGATCTCGGGCTTCACGTTCCAGTCAGCGTGACGGGCCTGCACAGCCAGCGCAGCCTTGATGACGGCAGCGGTCTGCATCTTGGCGATTTCGGGGTAGGTGACGGTCAGACGGCAGCCACGATGGCCCATCATGGGGTTGAACTCATGCAGGTCGGAGATGATCTGCTTGATGTAGGCCACGGTCTTGCCCTGGGTCTTGGCCAGCGCCTCGATGTCCTCCTCGGCGGTGGGCACGAACTCATGCAGCGGCGGATCCAGGAAGCGGATGCAGACGGGCTGACCCTCCAGCGCCTCGAACAGGCCCTCGAAGTCGGACTGCTGCATGGGCTCGATCTTCGCCAGCGCGGCCTCGCGCTCCTCGACGGTCTCCGCGCAGATCATCTCGCGGAAAGCGCCGATGCGGTCACCGAAGAACATATGCTCGGTACGGCACAGGCCGATGCCCTGCGCGCCGAAGGCGGCAGCCTGACGGGCGTCCTTGGGGGTGTCGGCGTTGGTGCGGACCTTCAGCTTCTTGTACTTGTCAGCCAGGGACATGATGCGTCCGAAGTAGCCGCTGTTGGGGTCGGCGGGCACGGTGGGGATCAGGCAATCGTAGATGTTGCCGGTGGAGCCGTCCAGGGACAGCACATCGCCCTCGTGGAACACCTTGCCCTTCAGGGTGAAGCACTTGTTCTCCTCGTCCATCTTGATCTCGCCGCAGCCGGACACGCAGCAGGTACCCATACCACGGGCCACCACGGCGGCGTGAGAGGTCTGGCCGCCACGGACGGTCAGGATGCCCTGGGCATACTTCATGCCCTCGATGTCCTCGGGAGAGGTCTCCAGACGAACCAGGATGACCTTCTCGCCCTTCTTGCCATGAACCACGGCGTCCTCAGCGGTGAAGACGATGGTGCCGGCAGCGGCGCCGGGGGAGGCAGCGATGCCCTTGGAAATGGCCTCGGCCTTCTTCAGGGCGGCGGGGTCGAAGGTGGGGTGCAGCAGCATGTCGAGGGACTTGGCGTCGATCTGCATCAGCGCCTCCTCCTCGGAGATCATGCCCTCGTCGATCAGGTCGCAGGCGATCTTGATGGCGGCCTGCGCGGTGCGCTTTCCGTTGCGGGTCTGCAGCATGTAGAGCTTCTCGTTCTCAACGGTGAACTCCATGTCCTGCATGTCGCGATAGTGGTTCTCCAGAATCTTGCAGACATCCTGGAACTGCTCGTACACCTTGGGGAACACCTTGGCCATCTCAGCGATGGGCATGGGCGTACGCACGCCAGCCACAACGTCCTCGCCCTGCGCGTTGGTCAGGAACTCACCCATCAGGCCCTTCTCGCCGGTGGCGGGGTTGCGGGTGAAGGCCACGCCGGTGCCGCAGTTGTCGCCCATGTTGCCGAAGGCCATCATCTGCACGTTGACAGCGGTGCCCCAGGAGTAGGGGATGTCATGATCCATGCGGTAGATGTTGGCGCGGGGGTTGTCCCAGGAACGGAACACGGCCTTGATGGCCTCGAACAGCTGCTCCTTGGGATCGGAGGGGAAGTCCTTGCCCAGCTGCTTCTTGTACTCAGCCTTGAACTGGTTGGCCAGCTTCTTCAGGTCGTCGGCGTCCAGCTCCACGTCCTGGGTGACGCCCTTCTCTTCCTTCATCTGGTCGATGAGCTTCTCGAAGTACTTCTTGCCCACCTCCATGACCACGTCGGAGAACATCTGGATGAAGCGGCGATAGCAGTCCCAGGCCCAGCGGGGATTGCCGGACTTGGCGGACAGCACCTCAACGACTTCCTCGTTCAGGCCCAGGTTCAGGATGGTGTCCATCATGCCGGGCATGGAAGCGCGGGCGCCGGAGCGGACGGAAACCAGCAGGGGGTTCTCCTTGTCACCGAACTTCTTGCCGGTGATCTCCTCCATCTTGGCGATGTACTCCATGATCTGGCCCTGGATCTCGTCGTTGATCCTGCGGCCGTCCTCGTAGTACTGGGTGCAGGCCTCGGTGGTAATGGTGAAGCCCTGGGGCACGGGCAGGCCGATGTTGGTCATCTCAGCCAGATTGGCGCCCTTGCCGCCCAGCAGCTCGCGCATCTTGGCGTTGCCCTCTGTGAAGAGGTACACATACTTCTTCGCCATTGGAATCTACCTCCTTAATGTTTAGGCAGACGGATGGTGAGATCCATCCGCGTGTAAATACCTGCTTACCGCAGCAAACAAGCATTACCTTCTCCTATCGTAAGAATTATACAAGGTTTTTCCTGCTTTGGCAAGCGTTTAACGGGAATTTCACCCGAAAAAGGGGAAGTTTCTCCGAAGAAAATTCATGAAACTACTTACATCCGCCCCGACACGGCGCGGCGGAGGGGCTGAGAAAAAAATTTACGCATTCCTTTTGACAAATCCCGAAGAAAGTGTTATCATACGGACTGCGGCGAGTTGCTACCAGCGTAAATCCAGCTGTGGGCGACCGCCGTTTTTGTATCCGTCCCCCGGGGACATACAGGCAGTCCGACATCGAGCGAGTGGCCGTCTGCACGGCGTAAATCCAGCCGCGCATCGCCGCTCGCTTTGCTGTGGAAGAACATCGCCAGAGGTTTGGCAAGGAGGTACATCATCATGGACGAAAAGAACAACGCCTTTTTAGGCACGGCGCCGATGGGCACCCTGATGCGCCGGTATGCGCTGCCCTGCATCATCTCGCTGCTGGTGGCGGCGCTGTACAACATCGTGGACCAGATTTTCATCGCGAACGCGTCCTATCTGGGCGCCTACGGCAACGCGGCGAACACGGTGGTCTTCCCGCTGACGGTGGTGGCGCTGGCGGTGGCGGTCATGATCGGCGACGGCTGCTGCGCCTACGTCAGCCTGTGCCAGGGCGCTCGGGAGGAGGAGAAGGCCGCCCACAGCGTGGGCAGCGCCGTGACGCTGAGCGTGATCTCCGGCGTGGTGCTGATGGTGATCTATCTGGTCTTTGCCGACGGCATCCTGACCCTGTTCGGCGGGCGCATCAATGACGAGACCTTCCGGCAGAGCCAGATCTACTTCTTCTGGATCAGCCTGGGCATTCCCTTCTACATGTTCGGTCAGGCCATGAACCCCGTCATCCGCGCCGACGGCAACCCGAAGTTTGCCATGCTCTCCACCCTGGCGGGCGCGGCGGTGAACATCGTGCTGGATCCGCTGTTCATCTTCGTGTTCAAGTGGGGCATGATGGGCGCGGCGGTGGCGACGGTGCTGGGTCAGGTGATGACCGCGGCGCTGTCCATCTGGTATCTGTGCCACATGAAGACCATCCGTCTGGCGAGGAAGAGCTTCGTGCCAGGCGGCAGCGTCATGCGCCGGTTCCTGCCCCTGGGCGGCTGCAGCCTGCTGAGCCAGCTCTCCCTGGTGATGGCGATGATGGCGATTCAGAACATGATCGTGGCCTACGGCGCCCGGGACGAGGTGTTCGGGCTGCCCGAGTTCGCCCACATCCCCATGGCGGTGCTCGGCATCGTGATGAAGGTGTTCCAGATCGTCATCGGCATCGTGGTCGGCATGGCGGCGGGCTGCATCCCGATTGCGGGCTTCAACATCGGCGCCGGGCTGCGCAGCCGCGCCAAAAAGCTGTTCTCCATGCTGCTGGGCTGTGAGTTCGCCGTGGGCGTGGTGGCGCTGCTGATCGTCGAGCTGCTGCCCAGACAGCTCATCGGCATCTTCGGCGCCGCAGGGGAGAGCCAGTATTACACCGACTTCGCCATCAAGTCCTTCCGCGTCTACCTGTGCATGCTGCCCCTGGCGACGGTCAACAAGGCGTCCTTCATCTACCTGCAGTCCATGGGCCGCGCCGTGGCATCCACGCTGCTGTCCCTGGTGCGTGAGGTGGTGTTCGGCGTGGGCTTCGCGCTGCTCCTGCCCCTGTTCTTCGGGCTGAACGGCGTGCTGTACTCCATGCCCGTGTCCGATGTGCTGACCTTCGTGCTGTCGGTCATCGTCATCGCCCAGACCTACCGTCAGCTGCGCCAGCCCGATACGCCGGTTCAGGTCTGAGCCGCTGCTCTCCAAACGATTCTCCAAACGATTCCCCTTCTGCGCCGGTGTGGCCCGGGTGGCCCGCCGGCGCTTTTCGCGCTCCGGATGCGGTGGCGGAAAGGGAAGGGCGCCGGGGGAAAAGCTCCCCCGGCGCCATGGAACCGTGTCATCAGAAGTCAACGTTCATCAGCAGCACCAGCAGCTCGGCAGGGAGCTTCCGGAACATCGCCTTCATCAGGTCTGCGCTGCCCTCCTCGAGAGCCGCGTAGAGCATGGACATGTCGTCCTCCGACATTTCGCCGCTTTCATCCATGGACAGCGTGTGCTCCTCCTCGGCCTTCAGCCGGGGAATGTCGTCCACCGGGAACCAATCCATGTAGTAGCTCCAGGCGACGGTGTCGTCCTCATCGGACAGGTACACCTCGGTCTGCAGACCGGCCTCACCGGTGGCCTCCGACCAGTAGCACCAGGTCTCGAAGGTGAAGTCGCCGGTGGAGAACAGGTCGATGTAATGCTCCTGGGCTTCCTCGTCGTCAAGCGTCTGGATCACGGTGTACTGCTCACGCACCACGCCGTTCACGCCGATGACTGTCTCCAGATACCAGGCATCCCCCAGATCGGGCAGGGGCTCGAGCAGCAGGCTGCTCACCGGATCCATGCCGCGCCAGCTCACCAGCGCCACGCCCAGCAGATCGCCCTCGGCGGAGGTGTCCAGGGTGAGCTGGTATTCGTACTCGTTCCGGCTGCGCGCCTCCTCATTCAGGGTGCGGATGGTCTCCGACAGCTCGCTGCCGGTATCGCCGATGGCCTCCAGCGATGGCGCGGCGGCTGTCAGCAGCGCGTCCACCAGCACGGCGACCTCCTCGTCACTGAAGTACCAGGAGGTGGTGTTGGCGATGCCATCCGCCGCATCGGGGGCGGACTCAAACTCCTCGGAGGGCAGCCCGAGAACCCAGCTGTACAGGAGCCCCTCCATTTCGGCGGCCATCGCTTCCCAGGCCTCGGGGCTCAGGGGCTGCGTCTCCGCCGCAGCCTGATTTGCGCACAGCACCAAGCCGGGCAGGAGGGAGCAGCGGAGCTCCACGCTGTCTCCGGCCTGCTCCACGCCCGCCTGAATCACAGGCTCATCCCCCAGCCAGACGGACAGATAGCAGGCATCCTCCTGAAACTGCCCCTGGAGGGCAAGGCTGTTCATCAGAGCGGTGGCGGCGATGGTCAGCTGATTCAGCGTGTCGCCCTCGTAGCCCCGCTGCGCCAGAAAGGCGCGGACGCCCGCTTCCTCGGCCTCCCAGTAGCATTCCAGGGCAAAGCCCTCCGCCAGCGCCGGGGCGGCGCTCAGCAGCAGGCACAGCGTCAGCAGAGCACAAAGGCAGCGGCGGATCATGTGGACACCTCCGTGGGCGCGGGCGGCTCAGTCATAACCGAGACGCCGGGCAGGTCGGTGGGGGCGGCTTCGGGTTCGGCGGCAGGCTCCAGGGTGGCTTCGGGCGCGGAGGACGGCGCGGCGTCCGGCTCGGTGAGGGGCTCCGCGGTGGCTTCCACAGCGGGCTCTGCGGCAGGTTCAGCCGTGGGTTCGGTCGGTTCCACGGTGGGCTCAGCGGTGGGCTCCGCCGTGGGCTGGGGCTTGGCGGCGGCGATGGCGAGCAGCGCGTTGGCAAGCCAGTCCTGCGCCAGGGCGGTGCGCTCGTCGGGGGTCATGTCGGACAGGCTGCGGGTGGCGGCGGCGGTCGGGGCCGCAGGCAGCTCCCACAGGCTGGTGGTGCGCAGCTTGACCGCCAGGCTCACGTCACACCCGTCGATGACCGCCGCGCTGGACAGCTCCAGGGTGGTGGGGTTGAAGTCGCCGGGCTTGGAGTACAGCAGCGCCTGCGCCTTGAGCTGGATGGGGGAGAAGGCCACATAGCCCTCCCCGGTCTCCTCGGGGAGGGGATCCAGGGTCAGCGTCCAGGTGTAGGTCTCGGTGTCGCGTCCGCTGTCGTCGGTGCCGGTTTCCGAGGTGGAGCGGAGCGTGTAGGCGGCGGTGAAGCTGTCGCCCTCGTCCTTCAGGTACCGCACCTCACCGGAGGTGATGCCGGTGCCCTCGGAGGTGATGGCGGTGACGGACAGGGTCTTTTCGGCCCAGATCAGCGTAAGGGCGGCGGTGCTCTCCTCCTGGGAGATGGAAATCTCCTTCAGCGTGCCCATGCCGGCGATGGGGAAGCTCATGAGCATGCTCACCGGCTCGCCCAGCACGGTGGCCTGACGCTCCAGCACGATGCTGCCGGTCAGGGGCAGGGCGTCGATGCACTGGTCATAGTACCACGCATAGCCCGCGTTCAGGTACAGCTCCTCCTGGGCCCGGGTGACCTGACGGCCCGCCAGGATCATCAGCTCCTCGTTGCCCAGCAGCATGGGAATCAGGGCCTTGAGCTGGCGCTTGATCTCCTCGGCGGGAATCTCGCTGCGGAACAGCATCACCTTGCCGTCCTCCTGGTCGAGGATGGCGGGGGTGCCGGCGAAGCTGTTCATCCAGCTGTCCAGCGCCAGGGAGGCGTCGGCAAGCTGGGGGTTCCAGCTCTCCGTCCAGCTCTCGCCCGTCATGAGCAGCAGCCGCAGCGCGGCGAGGTACCAGGTGGGGTTGTCCACACCCAGCCCGGTGAGGCTGGAGAGCAGATCGGTCTCCGTGGGGAAGGACACAAGGGTGTCCAGCAGGAAATCGCTGCGGATCCAGGCGGTGCCGCTGCCGTCGGAGAAGATCTCGGACACGCCTGTCTCGGCGCCGTCTGCGTCGGTCAGGTAGAGCTTGTACTGGAAGCCCTCCCCGATGCCGTCGATGAAGCGAAGCTGCAGGGGCGTGTCATTGAGCGCGGAGAGCAGCTGCGCCCAGGGCCTGTCACCCGTCACGTTCAGCGTGACGAGGCCCCGCAGACCGCTGCCCTTCACATACTGGAGCGCGAGCTTCTGCATGAGGGGCGTGGCCTTCTCCGCGGCGAGGGCCGGGGCGGCGGTCAGGCACAGCGTCAGGGCCAGCACAAGACAAAGGATGCGTTTCATGGGCAATCCCTCCTGTTATTGAACGCCGGCCTGAGCCGCGTCCACGATCCGCTGCCAGCTCTCGTCCGGCAGCTCGTAGGAAAAGAAGTACGTCTCCTCCCGGGGCAGCAGCACCAGCGGGCGCACGATGGCGGCGGCGGCGCGCTGCTGTAGGGTCTCCCGCAGGGCGGCGAGCGCGTCCTCCTCCATGCCGTCCAGCGACTGTTCACTGCCGGTCAGGGCGAAGGTGAAGGCCTCACAGGGCTGCAGGCGGAGGGTCAGCTCCGCGCTTTCCCGCACCTTGCCGTTGTACTTCTGCGTCACGTTCACCGTGCCCGACAGCGTGTCCGGGCTGCCGGGAAAGAGCAGATCGACGGTGAGGGCGGTGGATTCCTCGTTGTCCTCCAGCGGCGGGTCCAGGGTCAGGGTGACGGTGCCCGTCACCTGCTCACCCTCCGGGAGAGTGGCGCGGTTCAGGCTCAGGGTGCCGGAGGTGGTGGTGATGCGCTTCTCCACCCGCCGCTTCCAGCTGAAGGAGGAGGTCAGGGCGGCGGTGCCGTCCTTTTCCTCGAGCCGGCGGGCGTAGGTGATGGTGTCATAGTCCGTGGAGCTGCTGTCGGACACGGAGGGGGACTTGATGGACAGATCGTCCTTGACCAGGTAGTCCTTGCGCAGCATCTTCCAGGTGATGTTCACCTGACGCAGATGGTCCTCATCCGTGCCCATGCGTCCGGTGTGGGTGGCCTGAATGATGGTGCCGTCCTCGAGGGTGTAGAGCGTCAGCGTCTGCTTGCCGCTGAAAACGAGGGCGGCGAGCAGGTCGCGGAGCTTTCCCTCCGGGCACAGGGACAGGAGCGTCTCCCGGAAGGCTTCGGCGTCCTCCGAGGCGACGGTCAGGGTCTTGCGCCGGGCCACGGTGGTGTAGGAGGTGATGGTCTCCCGGTAGGCCCGGTTGGTCATCTGCTCCGCGCAGGCGTCCTGCACGGCGTAGAGCAACGCCTCGCCGTCCTCCCGCCAGGCGACCTCGGAGCCGTCCAGCCCGTAGAGCCCGCCGGCGGAGACCGCCTCGCCCAGCAGCGTATCCAGCGCGGTCTCCTCCCCGGCGGAGCGGGTGTAGATCACGTCCGGCAGCACGCTGAGCTGCACCTGACTGCCCCCGCTGCCCGTGCAGTCGGTGATGCCGAGCGCCTCGTCATCGTCCACCCGCAGGCTCAGCTGCGACCAGCGCTCCCCGTCCAGGGACTGGCTGCGCACGGTGAAGGTGATGTGCGCGAGCAGGTCGTTGAGCCAGCCGGTGCGCACCTCGTCAAAGGGCATGTGCTCGATCAGCCGGGCCTGTACCTGCATCTCCAGGGGTGCGCCGCTCCGGGGCTGCGCGCTCAGAAAGACGGCCTCATCCGCCAGGGAGCTCCCCAGGGGCAGCAGCATCAGCAGGATGCACAGGGAGAGCAGCAGTTTTTGCTTCATGACAGCTTGCACCTTCATTCTTCCGTTGCCTCCCCGACCAGATTCAGGAGCGTGTCCCGAACCTGCGCGGGGTCGTTCATGGTGTTGATCTGTGCGCGGAGCTGGGCCGCGCCGCGTACGCCGTGGAGATACCAGCCGATATGCTTGCGCATCTCGCCCACGGCGACGTGCTCCGGCTTCCAGCCCAGCAGCATGTCGTAGTGGCGCAGGGCCATGTCCACCTTCTCCCGCAGCGTGGGCTGGCAGGGGGAGCGGCCCGAGAGCGCGTCCTGAATCTGATGGAAAATCCAGGGGTTGCCCAGGGCGCCCCGGGCGATCATGACCCCGTCCACGCCGGTCTCCCGCAGGCGGCGCAGGGCATCCTCCGCTGTGAAGATGTCGCCGTTGCCGATGACGGGGATGGAGACGTGCTGCTTGACCCGGGCGATCATGTCCCAGTCGGCCTCGCCGGCGTACATCTGCTGCCGGGTGCGCCCGTGCACGGCGATGCCCGCGACGCCGCAGTCCTCCGCCATCCGGGCGAAGTCCAGCACGTTGATGTGCTCCGCGTCCCAGCCCAGACGGCACTTGACGGTGACGGGCAGGCAGGAGGCGCGCACCACGTCCTCCATGATCCTCCGCGCCACCTCGGGGGTGCGCATCAGGCCGCTGCCCTCGCCGGAGCAGGCCACCTTGTGGGCGGGACAGCCCATGTTCAGGTCGATGCCGTCAAAGCGCCCGCAGGCGCTCAATTCCGCCGCCGCCCGGGCCATGAGTTCGGGCTCCTTGCCGAAGAGCTGCAGAATCAGCCTCGGCTCGCCGGGGGCGCGGGTGAGCAGGCTGACGGTGGCCTGCTGCTTCGGCGCGCAGAGATAGCCCATGGCGCTGACCATCTCGGTGGTGGCGCAGTCGCAGCCCTGCTCGAAGCAGAGCAGCCGGAAGGGCCAGTCGGTGATGCCCGCGAGCGGGGCCAGCTGAATGGTCGGCGTCATGCCCGCGTTCCTTTCGGGAAGAGCGCGATGCCGCAGGCGGAGGCGTAGGGCACCAGGGTGATGGTGCTCTCCTCGCCGGTGACCTTCGGCAGCACGGGCAGGTCGGCGGGGATGGCGCCGCGCTTGCGCCAGTCCTGAACGGGCGCGGCGGCACAGGTCACGCGGCCCTCCGCATCCAGGGCGGCGTCGCCCGTCAGGGCCATGGCCCAGGCGGTGTCCGGCGCGGCCTCCATGAGCATCAGCGTGCTGCCCAGCATGACGCAGCGGGACTGATGGTGGCCGTCCAGCATGCGCAGCGTCCGGGCGTAGGCGCAGGTGATGACGTCGCCGTCGTGCCAGGTGCGCTCCAGGGTCAGGAAGGTGCCGGGCTTGCCCTCGTCGCCGCCCTCGTCGTTCACGGTGACGCAGGCGTCATTCGTCCAGGCGGGGATGCGCAGGCGCAGCGCGGCCTTCGCGTCCTGCTTCATGTGCAGGGTCAGGGTATAGCGGCCCTCGCCGCCGGCGATGGTCACAGCTATCACGCTGCCGTCCAGACCCGCCACATAGCGCCCGGGCAGGTACAGGTTCACGTCCAGCCCCCGCTTCCGGGCGGTGACGGCGTGGCTGTATGCGGCGGCGTAGCCCCGCAGCAGCCGGGCCACGGCCCGGGCTTCGCGGTTTTCACCAAGGTGATAGACACCGGCGGTGCCGCAGTCGGCGGCAAGGCCGTTCACCCGCTGCAGTGTGTGCAGCTGACTGCCGGACACGGCCTTCGCCATGGCGTTCTCCAGCATGAGCTCCAGCGCGTCCCAGTCGGTTTTACCCATTTCGCCGGCGGCGCAGAAGGTCTCGGCCCACGCGCCCAGCGCCACGGCGTCCACCGCTGCGGAGGGGGAGGCGCCGCCCAGGGTCTCGTCGCAGGTCAGGCCGCCGCACACCGCGCCGTGATAGCGGCTGATGCGCTCCCAGCCCGCCTGCGCCGCGGACAGCTCGGTGCCGCCGCCGCTGTAGATGCCGTTCATGACGGTGGCGCGGGCGCCATCCGCCAGGGCCTCGCCGTGGCAGGTCAGGTATTGACGGGTATAGAAGCCCTGCTCGTTGCCGTCCTCGGCCTCCAGACCGGGCTCCATGTCGCTCCAGGGGGTCACGCGGCTCATGGGGCGCTGCACCGCGAAGGTGTGCAGCAGGCCGCTCCAGTCCATGCACCGGCGGCGGAGCGTTTCACAGAGGGCGAGGATGGCCTTCTTGCCGGTGATACGGTAGAGCTGCTCCAGCAGCTCCATCAGGTCGGCGGGGCGCTGACGGAGCGCGGGGCAGGCATCCAGCAGCCCGTCCAGCTGCCCGGCAAGCCAGGCGCACCACCGCGCCAGACGCTCCAGCGTGGGGCGGCGGGGATCGAACTCATACAGCGCCAGCGCGGCGCGGGCCTCCGCCAGCTGCTCCAGGGCGGAGCCGGGCAGCGCGCCCTGTTCATCCTGCGCCTCCAGGGCCCCGGCGATCCACCGGGCCACGGGCAGGGTCTCGGGGTGGCGGCAGGTGATGGCGCCGGCGCGGAACAATCCCTCCCACAGCAGGGGCTGCCGGGCCATATCCGATTCGGTCAGCGCCTGGGAAAGGGTGCGGATCGCCGCGCACTCGGCCTGCACCTGACCAGGACGCAGGGGCAGGGCATGGGCAGAGGTCAGGGGCGATTTCTCAAATATCGGCTTCAGGGGCATCGGGGTTCCCTCCAAACAAATCTGCATATTGTACCAGTCTCCATTATAGCGTATTTTTCTCTCCTTGACAATGCGGCAGGCACGAAAAAAGGAGAATCGCGTCGCGGTTCTCCCGAATTGTTACAACCGGATGTCGGTCACAGCCGGACGAGCTCGTAGTCCCGCTTGCCGCAACCCAGCTCGCAGGCGCGCTCGACGATGCGGATGGCGTTGCGGCTGTCCATGCGCTCGATGAGGGACGCCTTGCCGGGGTCGTCGGCGTTCTTGACCGCGTCGTAGCAGGCCTGATCCAGCGCCACCGGGTCCACGCTGGCGAAGATGCCCAGGTCAGCCATCTCCGGCTCGTGGGGGTTGCTGTCGCAGTCGCAGTCGATGGACAGGCGGTTGGCCACGCTGATGTAGAGCAGGTTGCGGCGACCCATGTAGTCCATCACGGCCCGGTCGGCCTCCGCCATGCTCTCCAGGAAGCTGTCGTGGTCGGCGGTCCAGATTTCCTTCGGATCGCCGGCGCCGTGGATGACGGCCTTGCCGTAGGCGGAGGCCACGCCGATGGACATGTTCTTCAGCGCGCCGCCGAAGCCGCCCATCACATGCCCCTTGAAGTGGTTCAGCAGCAGCATGGAATCATACTGTTGCAGGTGGGCACCCACATAGTTGCTGGTCAGGTGGCAGCGGTCATCGCCAATGACCGGCAGCTCCAGATCGCCGTCCGCGTCCATGATGTCGCAGGGGGCGATGTCCATGAAGCCGTGCTCCCGGATGGCCTTCCAGTGCTCCTCGGTGGTGTTGCGGCGGCCCTCGTAGGCGGTGTTGCACTCGACAATGGTGCCATGGAGCGCGTCCACCAGCGGCGCAATCAGCGCGGGCTGCAGGAAGTTGTGTCCGCCGGGCTCGCCGGTGGAGATCTTCACGGCGACCTTGCCGCTGAGCGGATGGGCCAGGGCGTGATAGATGCGCAGCAGCGCGTCGGAGGTGATTTCGGGGGTGAAGTAGACGATGGACTTCTGCATGGGTGGCTCCTTTCCTGCTGTGCCGCTCACAGGGCGGTCAGCATCCAGACATGGGAAACGATGACGAGGTCAATGGCCCCCATCAGGCCAAGCAGTACCGGAAGCGCCTGCCTCCGGAGCACCGGGGATACCTGCCCCTCGGGCCGCAGCGCCAGGAAAAGTGGCAGCATCAGCGGCAGGAGATAGCGGCCCTGAAAGCCCTCGATGGTGCCGGCGTGCAGCGGCGTCCACCAGAGGTACAGGGAGAGGAAGCAGGCCAGCACGGACAGCGCGATGGCGCAGAGCAGCGCGATGCGAACCCGGCGGCCCGCAGGGCAGCGCCACCCGGACAGCCCCGGCTCCAGCGCCCAGACGGCGAGCAGCGCCAGCGCGGAGGCGTAGATGGCGGAGCGGGGCATGGTCAGGTCAAGGGCGCCGAGATGCAGCCCGAAAAGCGTAAGGACAATGGCGGAAAACTGCTGCAACAGGGTTCGCAGGAGCGTGACCAGGAAGCGCAGCGGGTGCTGCAGCACATGCAGCAGCTGGGGCACGATGGTGCTGACGCTGCCGGCACCCGGCTCGGCGGTGCTGCCCGCCACGTAGCCCGTGTAGCACAGCCCCAGCCAGCCCAGCATCAGCGCCGCGCAGAGCAGCGGAGGTGCCCAGCACAGGAGGCGCCGCTGCTTCGGGGTGGCAAAGCAGGAAGGGGGCAGCAGGGCGAGCACCAGCAGCAGCGGTGCGTAGAGCAGCTTGAAGGACACGACGCACACGCTCAACAGGAGCGTCACGAGCCACGAACGGCCCCCGATGGGCCGCGGCGCGTCCCGCAGACGCAGCACCCAGGCCACCAGAGCCGCCGCCGCGCCGATGGCAAGGCCGTCCGCAGAGGCGGAGACGACCTCGGAGAGCAGCATGGGCAGGAGCGCGATGGCAATCAGCGCGCCCTTGCCCCGGGGCAGCCAGCGGACGGATAGAAACAGGAGCAGCGTGGAGACCAGCCAGGCGCCGACCCGGGCGCCAAAGAGCATGGCGAGGCGGCTGGAGGTGAACAGGCGGGCGATGCGCATGCCCACGGCCTGGGGAACGTAGCTCAGGGGCGGGTAGATGCCCGTGTTGAAGCCGGCGGTCGAGGGTACCAGGGTCTCCGAAAGGGGCTCCGACAGCAGCGACCGCTGGGCGGCGTGGGTCATGCCGGTGCCGCTCAGCAGATTCTCCGGCTCGAACAGCGTCTCGCGGGTGGGCAGGATGTGCCCGGTGGAAATCAGGTAGGCGCGCTGCAGGTGCGCGGGCTCGTCCGCCACCCGGAACATGGGCATGGCGAGCATCATCAGCAGGGAAATGGGCACGAACAGCAGCAGGAAGGCCACCTCGGGACGGAGAGCGCGCCTGATGCGCCCGGCAGGCCGTGGGTCATGTCCGATCATGGCTTGGAATCCTCCTGCTTCGCTTCGGCGCCCTCCACCAGCGCCCGGCAGGCCCAGGCGGCGTGCTCCGCCACGGCGGGCGAGGGGCTTGCCGCATGCTTCGCCAGCAGGGGCGAAAGCGCCTGCTGCCCGGAACAGCCTGCCAGCAGACAGGCCTGCGCCAGCACCCGGTTGGGCAGCGCCAGGTTGGCGCCGATGGTCTCCCGCAGGGCGGCGGCGGTCTCCTTCGGGCTGCCCAGCAGCGATGCCAGCGACGGCCCGGGAAGCGCGTTCCCCCGGGGCGCGGGGTTGTGGGGGCAGCAGCGCTGACAGTCGTCGCAGCCGATGAGCCGGTTCCCCATCAGGCCCCGCAGCTCCCCGGGCACGGGCTTGCCGCCCAGCTGCCAGTTCCGCAGGCACTTCTCCCGGTGAAAGCCCTCCGCGTCCAGCGCGCCGGTGGGGCAGGCCTGAAGGCAGCGGGTGCAGCTGCCGCAGTGGAGCGGATGGGGCGCGTCCTCCAGGTGCGCGGTGGGGGTCATGGGGGCATCCAGGGCGAAAATCTGCACATGGAACCGGCTGCCGATCTCCGGCAGACAGGACAGGGTGTTGCGACCCTGCGTCATGCCGGGGAGGCGGGCGAAGATGGGCTTGACCCGCACCTCGTCCCGGAGGGTGAGGGGGATGCCCTCCGCCTGCGCCTGTCGCACCAGCGCGGAGGCCGCCCGATAGGCCCGCTGGGAAACATAGTAGTAGGGATGAATCCAGGCACCGCCGGAGGGCGGCGCGGCCTCGGCCTCGTAGGTCATGAAGGCCAGCAGCAGCGTCTGCTCCGGGATGCCGCAGTCCGCTCCGGTGAGGACGGTCACCCGGTCAAAGCCGGCCTCCCGGAGATGTGAGATGATGTCCAACGTTCCATGCCTCCGCAGCCGGGGGCGGTGTGCTCCCGGGTTATGAAAAGCGGGAGGAACGGTTCGGTTCCTCCCGGCAGATGGATGGCTTACTTGGTGCCGAACAGGCGGTCGCCGGCGTCGCCCAGACCGGGCACGATGTAGCCGTGATCGTTCAGATGGTCGTCCAGACCGGCCACGTAGATGTCCACGTCGGGATGATCCTTCTGCATGCGCTCGATGCCCTCGGGCGCGGCGATCAGGTTCACGAGGCGGATGTGATTGCAGCCGCGCTTCTTGATGAAGTTGATGGCGGCGCTGGCGCTGCCGCCGGTGGCGAGCATGGGGTCAACCACCAGAATCTCGCGCTCCTCGCTGTCCGCGGGCAGCTTGCAGTAGTACTCCACGGGCTCCAGGGTCTGGGGGTCACGGTACAGGCCGATGTGGCCCACCTTCGCGGCGGGCACCATGTTCAGAACGCCGTCCACCATGCCAAGACCGGCGCGGAGAATCGGCACCACCGCCAGCTTGCGCCCCGCCAGCTTGCGGGCCTTGCACTTGCAGATGGGCGTCTCGATCTCCACCTCCTCGGTGGGCAGGTCGCGTGTCACCTCATAGATCATCAGCATGGAGATCTCCTCCAGCAGCTCGCGGAACTCCTTGACGCCAGTGGTGGATTCACGCATGATGGACAGCTTGTGCTGGATCAGCGGATGGTCAAAAACGATAACCTTGCTCATGAAAACTGCCTCCTCAAACCTGTGTGCGGCAAACCAGCCGGTCGGGTGTCGTATCATTATACCGCGTCGGGCGCGTCTTGACAATCCCCAATTTCGCGCCGGGGTTACTCCGCCGGGGCGAAGGCGGGCAGGTAGTCCATGGTCACGCGGCCCGTTTCCTCGTCGAAGGCGGGGATGGTCAGGGTGGAGTCGGCCTGCACCAGCTTCAGCACCTGTTCGGCCGCCTCGCCGGTGACCAGGCAGGGCTGATAGTGGTTGTCCACCGGGTCATCGGAGACGTGCATGGGGTAGAGGAACAGCTGGGAGCCCTGCAGCACGCCCTCGTCATCGAAGGTCAGCGCCGCCTGCACCGCCATGGTCTCCAGCGCCCGCACCTTGCAGTTGCCGCCAAAGACGAAGTTGCCCAGGGAGTAGCAGACGTAGCGGTTGTTCATCACCGTGATGCCCTGCAGCACGTGGGGATGGTGCATGATGACCAGGTCGGTGCCCGCGTCGGTGGCGATGCGGGCGTAGTTCTCCTGATACTTGTTGTGCACGGTGTTGTACTCCGAGCCCCCGTGGAAGCAGAGGATCACGGCGTTCACGCCCTCCTCCTCCTTCAGGGACTTCACCTTCTGCTTGTACCACTCCCGGTTGTTGAAGAAGCTGGAGGACACCATGGCGATGAAGGCCACCTTCACGCCATCCTTCTCAAAGAGGAAGATGTCCTCGTCGGCGCACCAGCCCACGCCGGCGGCGTCCAGCGCCTGATGGGTGGCGTTCAAGCCGATGCTGCCGTAGTCGGCGGTGTGGTTGTTCGCCAGGGTGCACAGCTCGATGCCGGAGCGGGTCAGAATCTCCGTGAAGTGCGTGGGGCCACGGAAGCGGTAGGTCTTGTTCTTGTTCTCACCGTAGGCGTTGTCGCTGAGCACGCTTTCCAGATTGATGATGGTCAGGTCGTCGTGCTGCATCAGGAACTGCACGTTCTGGAAAAAGTAGTCGTAGCCGCAGCTGTCCACGTAGGCGTTGAGGGCATCCTCCGCGTTCTGCCGGTATTCCTCACTTCCCAGGGTGCAGTCGCCCACGAAGGTGAAGGTCAGGGTCTGATCCGCCAGGGCGGCGGCGGGAAGCAGGAGACAGAGCAGCAGAAGCAGCAGACGGCGCATGGGCAACCTCCTTCATATCATACACGGATTTCAGGGGACGAGGGTGGCGAACCAGATGCAGTCGGACACGGGACGGTTCTTGCCGGTGGAGAGGGCGTTGATCTTCCGGTAGTTCAGCGCCACCGTGGAGGAGGAGCCGCCGTCCAGATTATAGGCCACCGAGCACCCCATGTCCGCCATGAGCTGGGCGATCTCCATGAGGGTGAAGCCCACGGAGCCGGGGTTCTCCGGGCCCTCCGTGGCGACGACCAGATACTGCAGCGGGCCCAGCTGACCGATGGCGATGCGCTGGGTGGGCTTGATCTTGCCGATGTCCATGTCCGTGTCCCGGGCGGCCTCGTTGACCTGACCGTCCACCACCAGCGCGGGGCCGAAGCAGAAGGCGTGGAGCACATCGTCCCGGACGCTCTCCCAGGCCTCCAGCGTCGGGGCCAGCAGCACGCTCAGGTCGCCGTTTTTGTGCACCAGCAGCGCGTCCCGGTGCTTGACCGGGCGGCAGCGCAGCACGACCCCGTTCCGGCAGACGATGCCCTCCTCGTGGTAGCCGAAGTAGTCGCCGTTGATCGCCAGCACCGCGTGGAAGCGCTGGGCCATGCGATCCACGGTGGTGGTGTTGTTCCAGGGCGCCCGGTAGGAGGCGGTGCCGGCACGGAACTGGCTCACGTCCCGCAGGGTGATGTAGAGCGCCATGACGGTGGTGTCATGCTGACGGAAGGTCTCGATGCGGATGTCCAGGGAATCGTCGTGATAGCCCCCGTTGTCCGGCAGGAAGCAGTCCTGGTGGGGCTCGATGGGGGAGACCTTCTCCTCCCAGGAGAGGGCGGGCCAGGTCACGGATTCATCGAACAGCGGGGCGGGGACGCCGGTCTCCTCCGCGACCGCCTGCAGGGGAAGCAGCAGGAGCACCAGAAAGAAAAGCAGAGCCTTGCGCATCATGTACCACATCCTGTATCAGTTTTGCCGCGACGCGGCGGGGAGAGCACGGGAGATGAACAATGGAAAGTTTACCATAAATGACAGCGCTTGTCCACCCATCCGGCCCGGACAATTTGCAATTTCTTCTCCGGGATATAGGAGAAAAAGAAAAACCCGCCGCCGGGTATGCTTGACACACCGCCGGGAACACTCTATAATGAAGCCAGCTTGCAAGGAGGGACACCTATGCCATCCAGCCGGTATCTGTTCGGTGCGCTGCCCTGGTACAGCGTGCTGATCGTCTGCGGCATCTGCGCCGCGCTCATCTGGTGCACCCACGAGGAGAAGCGCCTGGGCCTTCCGAAGGACACCACGGTGGATCTGGCGCTGTGGGTGGTGCCCATGGGCGTGGTGGGGGCGCGGCTGTACTATGTGGCCTTCTCCTGGGACATGTTCCGGGGCGACCCCCTCAGCATCCTGCGGGTGTGGCAGGGCGGGCTCGCCATCTATGGCGGCATTCTGGGGGGCGTGCTGGCGGTGGCGCTGTTTTCGTGGCGCCGGAAGCTGTCCTTCCTGACCCTGGCGGACATGATCGTCCCCGGGCTGGCGCTGGCGCAGGCCATCGGGCGCTGGGGCAACTTCTTCAACATGGAGGCCTACGGTCTGCCGGTCACCGACCCCGCCTGGCAGTTCTTCCCGGCGGCGGTGCTGATTCCCGAGGGCGGCGGCAGCGTTTGGCACATGGCGACCTTCTTCTATGAATCCGTGTGGGATCTGGGCGTGTTCGCGGCGCTGGTGCTGATGCGCAGGCGGCTGCGGCATCCGGGCGACACGCTGCGATGGTACCTGCTGCTCTATGGCGGCGGGCGCCTGATTGTCGAGGGGCTGCGCATGGACAGCCTCATGTCCGCCGGCGGCACCATCCGCGTCAGTCAGCTGCTCAGCGTGGGGCTGTGCCTGGGCGTGCTGGTGACGTTCGCGTTGCGCCTGGCCGGGCGGCCCACGGCGCGTCAGTGGCTGCTGGGCGGCGCGGGCGTGCTGGCGGGGGCGCTGCTCCTGCTGCTCCCGGCACCGCCTGAGGTGTTCCCGGGGAGCCGGGCGGCCTGGGCGGGGCTGTGGATGCTGGGGCTGGGCGGCATCGGGCTGGGCCTTGGACGGCCCCTGTCCGGTCGCCGGAGGGCGCTGGCGATCCTGCCTCTGGGGGCGCTGGGGGGAAGCGCGGCGCTGCAGGTGCTGCTGGCCCTGCGGGGCTGGGGCGGCGTGGAGGTCGCCACCTTGCTGGGATTGTGCTTTACCGCCGCCGCCGTCACCTGCACCGCGTGGCTCTGCCCCTCTGCCGGCGATGCCGCCACGGACAGCCCGGCGGCCCTTGAGAACCGATAAGCCAGTCCGCCGACGGGCGGCAAACCGACTGACCATACCCGAACCACCAAGGAGGAACTATGCCGACTTCCAGAGCACGGAACCTGATCTATCGCGCCGCGCTGCCCCTGCTGGCGCCGTCACCCCGGGGGCGGATGCAGCATGTGCTGACCGGGGCACCGGTGGGTGACCTGCCGGGCTACGAGCGGCTGCTGCGGCGGCATCATGTGCTGGGGGCCACGCTGCTCCTGGCGCGGGAGGGACGGGTGGCCCGGGTGGACACCTCCGTGACCCGCCCCGACCACCGTGCGGCGGAGGACACCGTGTACCGGGTGGCGTCCATCACCAAGATGGCGACGGCCCTGACCGCGCTGATGCTGGTGCAGGAGGGCGCCTTCGGGCTGGACGAGCCCGTGGCGCGGCTGCTGCCGGAGGGGGAGAAGGCGGAGGGGCTGCGGGGTGTGACCCTGCGGCACCTGCTCTCCCACACCTCCGGCCTTCGCGACGGCTTCGACATGGACATGGCCCTCCTGTTCCATCAGCCCTTCCCGCAGGTGCTGCGGGAGGAGGGGACGCGGGCCTCCGCGCCCGGGGAGCGCTTCGCGTACTGCAACCTGGGCTTCGGTCTGGTGGGGTGTATGCTGGAGCAGGCCACGGGGAAGAATGTGGCGGAGGTGTTCCGGGAGAAGCTGTTCGAGCCCCTGGGCATGCGGGCGACCCTGGACGCCTCCACGCTGGAGGAGGCGCGGATCATGCCCATCAGCCGGGTGCTGCCCTACAGGCCGGGCCGGGACGTGACCGTCACGCGGCTGGGCCGCACGCCCCTGACCGACCCCGACCCCCTGCGCCACTACGGGCACACCGCCGGGGCCATGTACACCGACGCGCCCTCGCTGCTGCGGCTGCTGACGCTGATCCGGGACGGCGGCGTGCTGGACGGGGTGCGGCTGCTGGATGCGGCGCTGGTGCGGGAGATGACCTCGCAGCAGGCCGCCTACGGCGCGGCGAGCCCCGGCATGACCTACGGGCTGGGGCTGGTGCAGCTTCGGGACGGGGCGCTGTCGGAGCACCGCATCCTGGGGCATCAGGGCTACGCCTACGGCTGTGCGGACGGCGCGTTCTATGAGGAGGAGACGGGGAACATCGTCATCTTCCTCAACGGCGGCTGCAGCGAGGCCCGCACCGGGCGGCTGGGGCTGTGCAACCGGGAGCTGCTTTCCTGGGCGCTGGGAAAGGAGCTGCCGGGATGGACGTGATCGAATCGGTGGAGCGCGTGGGGCACCGGGTGCGCATCGTCTGCGGCGGGGAGACCCTGTACGTCGCTCGCAGGCTGTACCGGGAGCGGCCCCTGCAGCCCGGGGAGACCATTGACCTGAAGGAGTACGAGGACTGGCTGCTTGTGCACCAGTACCCCCAGGCGCTGGACTGCGCGGTGTCCATGCTGGCCCAGCGCGCCTGCGCCACCGGGGAGATCCGCCAGCGGCTGACCCGGGCGGGCTACCGGCCCCAGACCGTGGAGATGGTGCTCTACAAGCTGTCCTCCAACGAGCTGCTGGACGACGCGGACTTCGCCCGCCAGTGGGTGCAGGCCCGCAGCGGGCGCGGCCTGGGCGCCGGGCGCATCGCCCGGGAGCTGCGGCAGAAGGGCGTCACCGCCGAGGACGCCGGGGCGGCCCTTGCGGAGATAAATGAAGAAACGCAGCAGGAAAACGCCCTGCGCTTGGCGAAAAAGGGACTGCTCCGCGCAAAGCCCGGCGAGGATCGCCGCAGGACGGAGCAGCGCGTGATGGCGCTTTTGGCCCGGCGGGGCTACGGCTACGCCGAGGCCCGGGAGGCCATCGCTCAGGCCCGGGCGGAGGAGTAAGGGACGGCCTGCGCGCAGAGAAAAAAGCAGAACCGCCCCGGGCCTTGTGTCCGGGGGATCATCAGGAGGAAAACGATGCCAGCCAGAAAGAAAAAGACGACCCTGAAGCTGCCGATCCTGGCGCTGCGGGGGCTGATGGTATTTCCGCATATGGTGCTGAACTTCGACGTGGGACGGCAGAAGTCCGTGGGGGCGCTGGAGGAGTCCATGATGGAGGATCAGCGGATCTTCCTGGTGGCCCAGCGGGACGCGGAGGTCGATGAGCCCACGGTGGAGAACCTGTGCAGCGTGGGCACGGTGGCGCTGATCCGGCAGGTGATGAACCTGCCCGGGGACGCCATTCGCGTGCTGGTGGAGGGCCAGCAGCGGGGTGAGCTTGTGTCCGTGACGCAGGAGGAGCCCTACCTGCAGGGCACCGTGCGCCTGGTGCAGGACGAGATTCCCGACACCGTGGAGATGCAGGCGCTGGTGCGCACCACCCACGACTTCTTCGAGGAGTACGCCCGGCAGAGCCAGCGCATCAGCCAGGAGACGGCGCAGTCCATCCGGGAGGTGGAGGCCCCCGATCAGCTGGCGGACGTTATCGCCGCCAACGTGCTGGTGCACATGGAGGACCGGCAGAAGATTCTGGAGGAGCTTGACCTGAAGCGCCGCCTGGAGAGCGTCTGCGCCATCCTGGCCCGGGAGACCGAGCTGGCGGGCGTGGAGAAGGAGGTTCAGGCCCGCATCAAGAAGCAGATCGAGAAGAACCAGAAGGACTACTACCTGCGGGAGCAGATCCGCGCCATCCAGACCGAGCTGGGCGACACGGACGCTACCGACGTGGACGAGCTGCGCACCCGCATGGAGAACACGCCCCTGAACGAGGAGGCCCGGGCCAAGTGCCAGAAGGAGCTGGAGCGGCTGTCGCGCATGGCGCCCGGCACCCCGGAGATCGGCATGGCCCGCACCTACATCGAGTGGATCCTTGACCTGCCCTGGGGCAAGACCACCCCGGACAACCTGGATTTGAAGCGGGCCCGGAAGGTGCTGGCGGAGGATCACTACGGGCTGGAGAAGGTCAAGGAGCGCATCATCGAGTACCTGGCGGTGCTGCGGATGAAGGAGGACATGCGGGGGCCCATCCTGTGCTTTGTGGGCCCGCCCGGCGTGGGCAAGACCAGCATCGTGCGGGCCATCGCCAAGGCCGTGGGGCGCAGGTTTGTGCAGATGAGCCTGGGCGGCGTCCGGGATGAGGCCGAGATTCGCGGTCACCGGCGCACCTACATCGGCGCGATTCCGGGCCGCATCATCTCCGGCATGAAGCAGGCGGGCACCATGAACCCGGTGTTCCTCTTTGACGAGATCGACAAGATGGCCAGCGACGTGCGGGGCGATCCCGCCTCCGCCATGCTGGAGGTGCTGGACGCGGAGCAGAACAGCGCCTTCCGCGACCACTACATGGAGCTGCCCTTCGACCTGAGCCAGGTCATGTTCATCACCACCGCCAACAGCGTGGAGACCATCCCCGGGCCGCTGCTGGATCGCATGGAGATCATCGAGGTGCCCAGCTACACCGAGGAGGAGAAGCTGCAGATCGCCAAGCGCCACCTGCTGCCCAAGCAGCTGGAGGCCCACGGCCTGCAGCCGAAGGCCGTGCGGATGACCGACCGGGTCATGCGCGCCCTGATCGAGGGCTACACCCGGGAGGCGGGCGTCCGCACGCTGGAGCGCACCATCGCCAAGGTGATCCGCAAGTCGGCGGTGACCATGCTGGACACGGGCGTCACCGAGGTGAGCGTGACGCCGGAGGTGCTGCACGAGTACCTGGGCGCGGTGCGCTACACCCGCGAGCAGCCCGAGAAGGAGCCCCGCGTGGGCGTGGTCAACGGCCTGGCCTACACCGTCGTGGGCGGCGAGATGCTGGAGGTGGAGTGCGCCACCATGCCCGGCAAGGGCGGGCTGAACCTGACCGGTCAGCTGGGAGATGTAATGAAGGAATCCGCCAGCGCGGCCTTCTCCTGGGTGCGGGCGCACTTCGCGCAGCTGGGGCTGAAGCCGGACTTCTATCAGGGCAAGGACATCCACATCCACGTGCCCGAGGGCGCGGTGCCCAAGGACGGCCCCTCCGCGGGCGTGACCATGGTGACGGCGCTGGTCAGCGCCCTGACCCAGGTTCCCGTGCGGCAGGATGTGGCCATGACCGGCGAGATCACCCTGCGGGGCCGGGTGCTGCCCATCGGCGGGCTGAAGGAAAAGACCCTGGCGGCCTACCGGGCCGGCATCACCACGCTCATCATCCCCAGGGAGAACGTGAAGGATCTGGAGGAGATTCCGGCCTACGTGCTCTCCCAGTTCCGGGTGGTGGAGGCCGAGCACATCGAGGACGTGCTGAAAACCGCCCTGACCCGGATGCCGGAAACAAAGGAACAGAAGGAACAGGAGTAAGCGCAACGTGGAGATCAAGACAGCGGAGTTCATCACCTCCATGCCCCAGTACGGCCCCTTCCCGGGGCAGGGGCTGGCCCAGATCGCCATCGCGGGCAAGAGCAACGTGGGCAAGAGCAGCCTCATCAACCGGCTGTGCCGCCGCAGCAAGCTGGCCCGCACCTCCCAGACCCCGGGCAAGACCCGGCTCATCAACGTGTTCCTGCTCAACGGCATGGAGGAGGGCTTCCACCTCATCGACCTGCCGGGCTACGGCTTCGCACGGGTGGACAAGCAGGAGAAGGCCCGCTGGGGCGAGATGATGCAGGGCTACTTCGCCCGATCCGAGCAGCTGGTGCACGTGCTGTGCCTGGTGGACATCCGCCACGAGCCCACCGAGGACGATATTCAGATGAACACCTTCCTGCGGCAGATGGGCATTCCCTTCACGGTCATCGCCACCAAGTGCGACAAGATCAGCCGGGGCGCCCGTCAGAAGCAGCTGGCGCCCATCTGCCGGGCGCTGCTGGTGCAGCCCTGGGAGATCATCTGCTTCTCCTCCGAGGACGGCACGGGCCGTGAGGAACTGCTCAAGCTCCTGGAGGAGGTTACTGCCCCTGAACCCATCGGGGAAGACGCGCATACCATGGAGCAGCCCACCTGAACGATACGGGGTGGGCCACATGGAGGCGACGCATACATGAAACGGATCCATCCCACCCACGCCCCGGCCCTGGCGCGCCAGGAGGCTGCGCTGCTCCCCGCCATGCGAAGGGGTCTGCCCCGTAATCTGCTGCCGCCCACGCCAAATCTGCGCTTCCGCCCGGCGGTGGAGGAAGCGCCTGCGTCCGCTCATCAGGCTGAGCCTGTGCCGCGCAGGAGGGGCAGCGCGGCGGGACGGGCCATTCTCCACGCGGAGGGCGTGTCCCTGCCGGGGGTGACGCCCATGTCGGGCATCGGCCTGGCCCTTGCCCGGGAGGAGGACTGGCCCCAATAGAACAACGCCCCCCTGCTTTTGGGCAGGGGGACGCTGCTGTCGGGGCGTGTTACCGGACGAAAAGCTGGGTCATGTACACGTAGCCCTGGGCGTCCACGCTGACGCCGATGCCCACCTTCGTCCAGGAGGAGGACAGGATGTTCCGCCGGTGGCCGTCAGAGGACATGAACGCCGCCTGGGCCTTCTCCACATTGGCGTGATGGGCGATGTTCTCGCCCACGGCATTGAAAGCGTAGCCGAAGGTCTTCAGCATGGCCGAGGCGTTGCCGTAGGTGGGGGACTCATGGGCGAAGTAGCGGTTGTCCCGCAGGTCGTTGGATTTGATCCTCGCCAGCTCCGACAGGACGGGATCCATGGTCAGGGCGGGCAAACCGTTGGCAATACGGTCATTATTGAGCAGTTTCAGTGCAATTTGCTCTTGCGCGGATACAGAGTTTGTATTATAATCTTCATCCATGGAAGGGGCCTGCGTTGCGGCCGGTTTTTCCGTGGGCGCGGCGGTGGGCCGGAGGGTAGGTTCTGCGGTCGCGGTGGGAGCAGGTGACGCCGTCGGGGCGCTCAGTGGCGGCTCCGTGGGGGTCATGGGCTCCTGAGTGGCGCTGACGGGAGGAATCGTCCCATTTTCATCCTCATTTTCGCCGCCGGAAGGGCGGCTGGTGGGAATGACGGTGGGTGCGGCGGAAGGCAGCGGCGAAGCGGTTTCCGCGGGCTGCGTCTCCTGGCATGCGGGACGCTGGCGATAGGGCCAGCCCCTGAAGCCGAACTGGGATGCGGGCGCTTCTGCCTGCGCGGTTGAGGCAGTCAGGAGCAGGAATGCCAGGATCCGGGCCGTGTGCTTTCGTGTCATCGTGTTGACCTCCGTTCTGTTACGATTCGGTTACAAACCGTGAAGGAAGTGTAATATATCTTTCGCCCGCCGTCAACCGAACTGGCAGCCCTTTGCCATGGCAATCCATGCCAGCATCCGCTTTCCCGGGCCTGAGAGGCCCTGAGCATACAAGCATCATGCCCATGATCATAGAGGAGGAGTCCCAAATGAAATTTGTGCTTTGCCCCCGCTGCGAACTGAACTATATCACCGAGACCGAGAAGTACTGCAAGGTCTGCCTGCGCGAGATGAAGGGCGACGCCCCCAGGGATGAGATCGAGCTGTGCAGCGTGTGCAATGAGGCGCCCGCCCTGCCCGGCCGGGACGTGTGCCTGTTCTGCCTCAAGGAGATGAGCGGCCAGGACAACCGCGACGACGATACCGAGCAGGAGCATGTCGATACTGCTTCCATCGGCGGCATGGACTCCGTGAGCACCATGGACGAGATCATCCCCGAGATCGACGAGGACATCCCCAGCCAGGAGTACGGTGAGATCGAGAACGAGCTGTCCCTGGAGAGCGTCCGCGAGGATGAGGAAAACGAGCTGGACGACGACGAGGACGAGGACAACCGCTGAAAGGAACATCCATGAAGCTCTTTGCCATTGGTGACCTGCACCTGCCCGGCGGCGACGACAAGCCCATGAACGTCTTCGGCAGCCACTGGGACAGCCACTTCGAGCGCATCAGCCAGGACTGGCGCGCCCGCGTGGGTGAGGAGGATACGGTGCTGATCCCGGGGGACATCTCCTGGGCGCTGCAGCTGCGGGACGCCGTGCCCGACCTGCAGCTGATTGGCGCGCTTCCCGGGCGCAAAGTGCTGACCAAGGGCAACCACGATTACTGGTGGAACTCCCTGACCCAGGTGCGTGCCGTGCTGCCCGCCGGTATGCAGGTGATTCAGCACAGTGCGCTGGATCTGGGGGAGGCAGTGGTCTGCGGCACCCGGGGGTGGATGATCCCCACAGCGGAGACGGCCCTGGCCCCGGAGGATCAGAAGATCCATGACCGGGAGCTGATGCGCATGGAGATGGCCCTGCAGGAGGCGGCGAAGCTGCGTGCCGGCCGGCCCCTGGTGGTCATGATGCACTATCCGCCCCTGTACGAGCTGGAGCGGGACACGGGCTTCACCCGGCTGTTCGAGCGGTACCAGGTCAGCACGGTGGTGTACGGCCACCTGCACGGCGCAGGCATCCGCGCGGGCTTCAACGGTGTGCAGCAGGGGGTGCGCTACATGCTGACCTCCTGCGACAGCCTGAACTTCGCTCTGGCGGAGGTTCCCCTGGAAAACTGAACAAAATCTTATTTCTTTGTTAAGAAAATGTAACATCCATTCCAGAGCGGGTGGAGAATTCGCGATGCAAGCGTCTGACAGATTGTCAGGCGCTTTTTTTGTCCACAAAATGTGGGCGGAGGCGAACATCAGACCACAAAAGGCAAACAAATACATTGCAAATCAATTACAATAATATGAAATTTGGTTCACAAAAAGGACGCGATAATTTTTTGATAGATCCTGTCCGACGGCTTGCACAATTTTTGCCGGTGGGATATAATGGGGGCAGTGATCAAAAAAGTGGGGATCAGGTGGTGATTAGTGGTGCCGGGAACGAATGATGATCAGCCGAGGACGGACGCTGTCCTGCCGGACGCCGCTGCCATCGCTGCCGCTGCCGCCGCTGACGAGGCGCTCACCGCCGAGGATCAGGCCCTGCTGGAAAAATACAGCAGGACGTTTATCGGTTCCTATTCCCACTCCCTGGACGCCAAGGGCCGCCTGGTGGTGCCCCTGGCCTTCCGCGAGCAGCTGGGGGCCACCTTCTGCATCGCCCCATCCTTCGACTTCAAGT
>JAEDKS010000157.1 GCA_016295665.1 Clostridia bacterium | reverse complement strand
TTGGTAAGGATGAGGTCACCGGTTCGAATCCGGTCATCAGCTCCAGCAAAGCCTGCAGACCGCAGGCTTTTTTCGTGCGTCTCGGATCATCCGTCCGCACCCCCTGCCTGAAATCCCTCTTGACACCGGTTCGCCGCCATGTTATAGTTAAACGCGGTTAACTTCAGCGCTGTCCGTTCCGGGGCAGCGCTTCCTCCGGTTCCAAGGTTAGTCTTTACTAACTTTTCCGGAAGCTGAATCAGGCGGAGGGATGCTTCGGTGATGATCAACAGACGGCTCATCGGCACGGTGCCGGAGAGCAGGAGGTACGTGGCGGGGAACGTGGCCCTGCAGTGGTGTCCGCTGGTGATGAACATCGTGCTGATGGGCAGCGTCGCCCGTCTGCTGGAAGGGCTGCTCCGGGGGGATGCCGCCGTGCTTCCCGTGGTGCTCGTCGGGTTGGCGGCGCTGGTCGTGCGCTTTCTCTGCACGGTGGGCGCCAGCCGGATGGGCTTTCTGTCCTCGCGGGCGGTGAAGCGGACGCTGCGGGAGGCCATCTATCAGAAGCTGCTGCGGCTGGGCGCCTCCTGCGGGGAGCAGGTGCGCACCTCCGAGGTGGTGCAGGTGGCCGTAGAGGGCATTGACCAGCTGGAGACCTACTTCGGCGCCTACCTGCCCCAGTTCTTCTACGCCATGCTGGCGCCGGTGACGCTGTTCGTCGTGCTGTGCTTCGTCAGCGTGCCCGCGGCGCTGGTGCTGCTGATCTGCGTGCCGCTGATTCCCGTCGCCATCGCTGCGGTGCAGACCTGGGCCAAGAAGCTGCTCGCCCGCTACTGGGGGCAGTACACCCAGCTGGGCGACACCTTTCTGGAGAACCTGCAGGGGCTGACCACCCTGAAAATCTACCAGACCGACGGGCTGCGCCATCAGGAGATGAACGAGGAGAGCGAGCGCTTCCGCCGCATCACCATGAAGGTGCTGACCATGCAGCTCAACTCCATCACCATCATGGATCTGATCGCCTACGGCGGCGCGGCGCTGGGCATGGTCATGGCGGTGCTGCAGCTGCGCGACGGCGCGGTGAGCGTGGGCGGCGCCCTGCTGATCGTGCTGCTGGCGGCGGATTTCTTCCTGCCCATGCGGCAGCTGGGGAGCTTCTTCCATATCGCCATGAACGGCATGGCAGCCAGTGACAAGATCTTCCGCCTGCTCGACCTGCCGGAGCCCGCCCGTGGCACGCGCACGCCGGAGGGCTGCCTGATCGAGGCGCGTGGGCTGCGCTTTGCCTACGACGACAGCCGGGAGGTGCTGCGGGGCGTCGATCTGACCCTGCAGCAGGGCAGCTTCACCGCCATCGTGGGCAGCAGCGGCTGCGGCAAGTCCACCCTCGCCGCCATCCTGACGGGACGCCGCCGTTCCTTCTCCGGCAGCGTGACCCTGGGTGGCGTGCCGCTGGGCGAAATATCCGAGGAGGCGCTGCTGCGCACCGTGACAAGCGTGGGACACAATGCCTTCCTCTTTAAGGGCACCGTGCGGGACAACCTGCGCATGGGCGCGCCGCAGGCCGGGGACGACCGGCTCTGGGCGGTGCTGGAGCAGGTGAAGCTGGCGGATTTCCTGCGGGCGGAGCGGGGGCTGGACACGCCCCTGACCGAGGACGCCGCCAACCTGTCCGGCGGGCAGCGGCAGCGGCTGGCCCTGGCGAGGGCCCTGCTCCACGACAGCCCGGTGCTCATCTTCGACGAGGCCACCTCCGGCATCGACGCGGAGAGCGAGAACGACATCATGGCGCTGATTCACCGCCTTGCGCGGACGCGCACGGTGCTGCTGATCTCCCACCGGCTGGTCAACGTGGCTGGAGCCGACTGCATCCATGTGCTATCGGACGGGCAGATCGTCGAGTCCGGCACCCATGAGGCGCTGCTGGCCCGGGGCGGGCACTACGCCGGGATGTGGCGCACACAGCAGGCCCTGGAGGCCTACACGGAAAGGGAGGTGAGGGCATGAGGCGCGGTCATCTGAAGGTCATGGGCCGTCTGATCGGTCTGGTGAAGCCGCTGACGGGCTTCATGCTGCTGGCGATTCTCATGGGGCTGGCGGGACACCTGTGCGCCACCTTCATCACCGTGCTGGCGGGCTATGCCCTGCTGGACGCCCTGGGGCAGGGCATGGGCGTCGCCCTGGGCACCGCCTTCCTCTGCATGGCGCTGTTTGCCGTCCTCCGGGCCGGGCTGCGCTACGGGGAGCAGGCCTGCAACCACTTCATCGCCTTCCGGCTTCTGGCGCTGCTCCGCGACCGGGTGTTCGGTGCGCTGCGCCGCCTGTGCCCCGCCCGGCTGGAGGGCCGGGACAAGGGTGACCTGATCTCCCTCATCACCAGCGACATCGAACTGCTGGAGGTGTTCTACGCCCACACCATCTCCCCCGCCGCCATCGCGGTGCTGTTCTGCGGGCTCATGATCGCCTTCCTGACCCGCCTCCATCCGGCGCTGGGCGCGCTGGCGGCAGCGGCCTATCTGACCGTGGGCGGCGCGCTGCCGGTGCTCATCTCCCGCCTGAGCGGCGAGAGCGGCGCCCGGTTCCGTCAGGGCTCCGGGGAGCTGTCCAGCTTCGTGCTGTGCAGCCTGCGGGGGCTGAATGAGACGCTGCAGTACGGGCAGGGACAGGCGCGGCTGGAGGAGCTGCGCCGCCGCACCGACGCGCTCTCCGCCGACGAGGAGCGCATGAAGCGCGCCGCCGGTGCCGGAAGCGCCCTGACCGGCGCGGTGCTGCTGTTCTTCGACCTGGCGATGCTTCTGGCATCCGCCGCGCTCTGCAGCGCCGGCGCGATCTCCTTCGGCGGCGCGGTGCTTTCCGTGCTGGCCCTGATGAGCTCCTTCGGCCCCGCGGTGGCGCTGGCGGGGCTGGGCAGCACCCTGCAGAGCACCTTCGCCGCCGGGAACCGGGTGCTGGACATCCTCGACGACGTGCCCGTGACGCCGGACGTGACCGGTCAGCCCGCCACCGCCTTCACCGGCGCCGAGGTGGATGACGTGTCCTTCGCCTATGGGGACGAGGAGGTTCTCTCCGGCGTCTCCCTGACCATCCCCCGCGGCAGCGTCGTGGGCATCACCGGGCGCAGCGGCAGCGGAAAGTCCACCCTGCTGCGGCTGCTGATGCGGTTCTGGCGGGTGGAGCAGGGCGAAATCCGGCTCTCCGGGCGCAGCGTGGAGCGCATCAACACCACCGACCTGCGGTGCATGGAGTCCTTCGTCACCCAGGACACCCACCTGTTCCACGACAGCATCGCCCGGAACCTGCGCATCGCCAGGCCCGACGCCACCCAGGCGGAGCTGGAGGACGCCTGCCGCCGGGCCTCGGTTCACGACTTCATCACGCAGCTGCCGCAGGGCTACGAGACCCCCGTGGCGGAGCTGGGCGACAGCCTGTCCAGCGGCGAGCGGCAGCGCATCGGGCTTGCCCGCGCCTTCCTGCACGACGCGCCCCTCCTGCTCCTGGACGAGCCCACCAGCAACCTGGACAGCCTGAACGAGGCCGTCATTCTCCGCTCCCTGAAGGAGAACAGCCAGGGCAGCACCGTGGTGCTGGTCTCCCACCGCCGCTCCACCATGGGCATCGCGGATCAGGTGTACGCCGTGGAAAGCGGTCGTCTGAGCTGACCCGGGCCCCTTCCGACCAAAGACAGAACAGGAGGAAAGCCTCATGAAACGCATGCTCTATCTCATCCTCGGCTGCCTCGGCCTGGGGCTCGGCGCGCTGGGTGCCGTGCTGCCGCTGCTGCCCACCGTCCCCTTCCTGCTGCTGGCGGCCTGCTGCTTCGCCCGCAGCTCCCGGCGGCTGCACCGCTGGTTCACCGGCACCCGGCTGTACCGGGAGAATCTGGAAAGCTATGTGCAGGGACGCGGCATGACCCGCGCCGCCAAGGTTCGCATCATGGTCACCGTCACGGCGCTGATGACCCTCGGCTTCATCGTCATGCATCAGGTGCCCGTGGGCCGCGTCGTGCTGGCCTGCGTCTGGGTGTTCCATGTGCTCTACTTCTGCTTCGGCATCCGCACCCTGCGGGAGGACGCCTGACACGACCATCGAACAGGAGGTCATCGTATGATACGGACGGTTCTTCAGGTGCAGGGCATGGCCTGCGGCATGTGCGAAGCCCATGTGAACGACGCGGTGCGCCGGGCGTTCCCGGTGAAGAAGGTCACGTCCTCCCACCGGAAGGGCGAGACGGAGATCCTCTCGGAGGCGCCGCTGGAGGAGGCGCGGCTGCGGGAGGTCATCGGCGCGACGGGCTACACCGTTTCCTCGGTGCGTCAGGAGCCCTGGGAAAGGAAGGGCTTCTCCCTGTTCCGCCGCTGACGCAGGGCCCCGGCAGCGCCCCTGGGCGCATGAAACCGGTGCCTTCGGGCATCCTGTCCCTGCCGGGCACATCCGGCGCGAAGGAGGGATTCCATGCCCGATGAGCTGCTCGTCCGTTTCTGCGCCCCCACGCTGGCCTCCCTCAAGACGGGAAGCCTGTTCTCCTGCGAGGATCACGCCCGGGACGCGCTGCATGACTGGCTGCGCAGCCTGAACCGGCGGCTGGGCGGCAAGGGACTGCGCGTCCTGCCGCTGCGCTACAGGCAGGGGCGCTGTCTGGTGTACGTCTACCGCCCGTCCCTGCTTCGGCGCGACCTGGCGGAGGAGGGCGCGGTGCGCATCCTGCGCGCCTGCGGCTATCCCTGCGGCGCGGATGCCCGCTGCCTTCTTCATCTCATGGCGCTTCTGCGCGGGGGCGGGCCGTTCCCGCATGAAATCGGGCTCTTTCTGGGCTATCCCCCGGAGGACGTGGACGGCTTCATGCACCGCCGGGGCGAAGCGACGCTCACGGGCTGCTGGAGGGTCTACGGCGACCCGGAGCGGGCCCGGCAGCGCTTTGACCGCTATCAGCGCTGCACGCGGCTGTACCTCGAGCAGTTCTCCCGGGGACGGGACATCGTACAGCTGACCGTGCCGCGCTGAGCGGCTTTTTCGCATCATCCCATTGACAGCGGCTCCCTCCGATGGTAAAGTGTTGAAGGGTCGTGTGGCACGATCCGTCGGATACGGAAGAAAAGGAGTCGGTTGCACATGAAAAAGGTTCTTGGCACGCTCTCCGGGCTCTGGAAGGGGCTGCTGGTGTGCCTGGTCATCGCGGTGCCCGCCCATTTCCTGGGCAAGCTGGTGCCGGTCATTGGCGGGCCGGTGTTCGCCATCCTGGCGGGCATGGTCATCACGCTGCTCTGGAAGGACAAGGGCGACTTCCAAAGCGGCATCAAGTTCACCAGCAAGAAGATTCTTCAGTGGGCCGTGGTGCTGCTGGGCTTCGGCCTGAACCTGTCGGTGGTGCTGCAGACCGGCGCGCAGAGCCTGCCCATCATCGTCTGCACCATCGCCACCAGCCTGAT
>JAEDKS010000009.1 GCA_016295665.1 Clostridia bacterium | reverse complement strand
ACAGGGGACGGCCTTGATGGTATAATGATGCTCAGTGGAACAGCAGCGTGTTCTGCATAAGCAGCGGCTTGTCCGCAGAAAGAGGCGTACCAATGAAAAAGTTCATGGTGGTTCTGCTCACGCTTGCCCTTTGCTTTTCCTGCGTGGTCTTTTCGCAGGCGGAGGAGGGGCTGGAGGTGCTTCTGCTCGTGCCGAGTGCCGAGGGAAGCTACTTCTCCGCAGCCGTTCTGGGCGTGACGGCGCTGGAGGAAAAGTATCCCGGAACGCATACCGAGATCATCGAAATGGGCGCGATTCCCATGGAGAAGGCATCCGCCGCGTACGAGCTGGAAAGCTACATGCCCTTCTTTGAGGAGGGCTGCAAGGACGGCAAGTACGACCTGATCGTGACCATGGGTGCGGAATGCAACGCGGCGCTGATTGCTGCGGCAAAGAAGTATCCGGAGCAGAAGTTCTTCAGCTGTGACCTGCAGGGCATCGAGGGCTCCGAGCTGGAGACGAGCCCGCTTGCCAACGTGTACGGCCTGATGTTCAAGAGCAAGGACATCGGCTATCTGGCGGGCTTTGTGGCCTGCCAGGTGACGCAGAGCGACATGCCCAACGCCAACCCGGAGAAGAAGGTCGGCGTCATCGTCGGCATTGATGCACCCGGCCTGAATGAGTACATCGGCTCCTTCTGCCAGGTCTGCGCGGAGCAGGGTGTGGAGGTGTACATTGACTACGCCGGCGACTTCATCCCCGACTTTGCTCCGGCGGTTGCCGAGAAGGCGGCTGCCATGTATGCCGACGGGGTGGACGTGATCTGGCAGGTGGCGGGCAGCGCGGGCTCCGGCGTGTTCACCGCGGCGAAGGAAGCCGGCCGCTATGCCTTTGGCGTGGACTGTGACCAGACGCGCACCGTAGCGGATCCCGAGGAGGCCGCGACCATCGTCACCTCCTTCTATGCCGACTACGCCGCCGCCATTGATGCCACCTTTGCGTCCGTTGTGGACGGCACCTTTGTGGGCGGCACCTATCCGCTGGTGGGTCTGGCGGAGGGCTTCATCGGCTACGCGCACAACGACCAGTTCACCGCCATGGCTCCCGCGAGCATTCAGGAGGCGATCGTGGCCCTGTATCAGCAGGCGCAGGAGACGCCCATGGACATCTTCAGCGTGGTGGAGGATCCCGAGGGCTGGGAAAGCCTGAAGCAGACCGTGGCGCCGAAGCAGTAACGCTGCCGCGTACCTGAGATAAAAACCGGGTTCAGCACCGCTTCGGAGGCACGCACGGCCTCCGGGGCGGTGCTTTCTTTCGACGCGTTCCGGAACGGGTGATGAAGTTTGTCAGCCGGGCATTGAAGCGGATTCTAAAACATGATATACTAAGCCCATGTTCACCAAGCGGGAGGAAACACCATGGCAAGGATCATCGAGGTAACGGATACGTCGGCGCCGGAGCTGGAGCTTTTCCGCCGGTCGGACGCGCAGCTGCGCAGCAGACAGCAGCCGCAGCATGCCATGTTCATGGCGGAGAGCGCCAAGGTGGTTGGCTACGCCATGGATGCGGGCGTGGAGCCCGTGGCCTTCCTGATGGAGCGCAAGCACATCACCGGACAGGCCCGGGAGGTGCTGGCGCGCTGCCCGGAGGACATGCCGGTCTACACCGGGGAGCGGGAGCTGCTGGGGGAGATCGTGGGCTATCACCCCGACCGCTGCATTCAGTGCTGTATGCGCAGACCCGCCGCGAGGGATGCGCGGGACATCTGCCGGGATGCGCAGCGGGTCGTGGTGGTGGAGGCCGTGACGGACACGACCAACCTCGGCGCGGTGTTCCGCTCAGCGGCGGCGCTGGGGATGGACGCCGTGCTGCTCACCCCGACCTGCTGTGACCCGCTCAACCGCCGCTGTGTGCGCGTCAGCATGGGCACCGTCTTTCAGGTGCCCTGGGCCCGCGTCGGCGAGCGTCCCGAGGACTGGCCGGGGGAGGGCATGAGGCTGCTGCATGATCTGGGCTTTGCCACGGCGGCGCTGGCGCTGACCGAACGATCGGTTTCCATTGATGACCCCGCGCTGGCCCGAGAGGAGAAGCTGGCGCTGATCCTCGGCACCGAGGGGGACGGCCTGAGCAGCGAGACCATGGCAGCGTGCGACTACACCGTCAGGATTCCCATGAGCCACGGGGTGGACTCGCTGAATGTGGCGGCTGCGGGCGCGGTGGCCTTCTGGCAGCTGGGCAGGAGATAGGAAGAACAGCCAAAACCGGTCGGGGCAGCGTGCGCACCCCGACTTTTTTCTTGTACATATTTTGTATATTTGTGTCGGATTCCTTGATTTTCAAAGGCATGTACCGTATAATTATACCCATTATCTGCCTGCCTTCCCCCTGGGGAGCGGGCAGAAATCTATGGCAGGGAGTGTTTGCGGACCGATGCTGAAGTATGTGGGCAAGCGTCTGTTCATGATTATTCCAACGCTGGTTTTTATTATCTTCCTGATTTTCCTGATCCTGAGCTTTATTCCCAGCTCGCCCGGGCGCATCATCCTGGGCATGAACGCCAAGGAGGAGCAGGTGGTCGCGCTGAACGAGAGCCTCGGCTGGTATGATCCCATGCCGGTGAAGTTCGTGAACTACCTGAAGGGGGTGCTGCAGGGGGATTTCGGCACCAGCTACAAGCACTCCATGCCGGTGTTCGACCTGCTGATTCCCAAGTTCGGCGTCACGGCGCTGCTGGCGTTCCTGGCCTGCGGCGTGAGCGCGCTGGTGGGCATCCCCGCCGGGGTGCTGTCCGCGGTGAAGAAGCACTCGCTGGCGGACAATGCCACCACGGTGGTCTCCATGCTCCTGGGCTCCGTTCCCAGCTTCTTCCTGGGCGTGCTGATGATCCTGCTGTTCTCCCTGAAGCTGGGCTGGCTGCCCTCCAACGGCATCAAGGACTGGACGGGCTACATCATGCCGGTGCTGACGCTGGCGCTGCCTTCGGCGGCCTACCTGTCCCGTATGACCCGCACCACCATGCTGGACGCCCTGGAGCAGGACTACATCCGCACGGCCCGCGCCAAGGGCTGCAAGCCCTCCCGGGTGATCTTCCGCCATGCGCTGCGCAACGCCCTGATGCCCGTCGTGACCCAGCTCGGCATGAGCTTTGCCGCGCTGCTGGGCGGCGCCATGATCACCGAGCAGGTATTCGGACTGCCCGGCTTCAGCGGCACCATCCTCTCCGCGATTCAGAGCAAGGACGTGCCCGTCATCATGGGCTCCACGATCTTTATCGCGGCCATGTTCATGGTCATCATGCTGGTGGTTGACCTGCTGTATGCCGTGCTTGATCCCCGGGTCGGCGCCAAGTATTGAGGAGGCTTTGCATGTACAGTAAGAAGAAAAAATACGTCACCAAAGCCGCCACCAGCCACGGACAGGACATCTGGAGAAACTTCAGGGCCAACAGGCTGGCGCTGGCGGCGGCGGTGGTGCTGCTGCTGATTATCATCATGGCGCTGGCCTGCGAGCTGTTCATCGACTACGATACGCAGGTGGTCGGCATGGATCCCAGGGCCCGCTTGCAGGGCCCCAGCGCGGAGCACTGGTTCGGCACCGACAGCGCGGGGCGCGACCTGTTCGCCCGCGTGCTGTACGGCACCCGGTACTCCCTGATCTTCGGCATTGGCTGCACCTTCTTCTCCATGCTGCTGGGCTGCCTTCTGGGCGCCACCGCCGCCTACTACGGGGGCGTGTATGACGCTATCCTGATGCGCGTCCTGGATGCCCTGATGTGCATTCCCTACATGCTGCTGCTGCTCATGATCGTGGCGGTCATGGGCCGCGGCATCTATCCCATGATTCTGGCGATCACCATCGCCAGCGTGCCGGGCTACACCCGCATCGTGCGCTCGGTGGTGCTGAGCGTGGCCCAGCAGGACTTCATCGAGGCGGCGCGCTCCTGCGGCTCCACGGACCGCTACATCGTGCTGCACCACATTCTGCCCAACGCGGTGGGGCCCATCATCGTGGATGCCATGATGAGCATCGCCTCCACCATCATGTCCGCCGCCGGACTCAGCTACATCGGCATGGGCATCCAGCCCCCCACGCCCGAGTGGGGCAACATGCTCTCCGACGCCATGAAGTACATGCGCACCAATCCCTCTATGGCGATCTTCCCGGGCGTCGCGCTGGTGATCACGGCGCTGTGCTTCAACCTGGTGGGGGACGGCATGGCGGACGCCATTGATCCCCGGCGCAGGAAATAACGGCAAGCCCCGGCATGACCGGTTTGCAATCATACACAAGGAGGTCTCCCGAACATGAGAAAGCTTCTCGCTCTGCTGCTGGCCCTGGCGCTGGTGATGAGCCTGGCTGTGACCGCATCCGCCGAAGCAGCCAGGGATACCCTGGTCGTGATCCCCTTCACCAAGTGTGAGAACCTCGACCCCTACAACGACACCATCGACATGGACAGCATCGTGATGTGCAACGTGTTCGACAACCTGTGGCAGCGCGATGAGAACTGCGAGTATCAGGGAATGCTCGCCAAGGAGTGGACGCTGAGCGATGACGGCAGGTACTACATCGTCACGCTGCGCGACGATGTCACCTTCTCCGACGGCACGCCCGTGAACGCGGATGCCGTGATCTACAGCTACCAGTGTGCGCTGAAGATGAGCTCCTGGGGCTACACCTACTCCACCGTCATCAAGGACATCGAGAAGGTGGACGAGTACACCGTCAACATCTACAAGTACGCCTCCTACTCCTCCATCATTCCCTTCTGCACCGACTACCTGCCGATCGTCTCGCCCACGGCCCGCGAGGGGCATGAGGCGGAGTTCGCCAAGAAGCCCGTGGGCTCCGGCTCCTACACCGTGGAGTCCTTCGACCCCGCGACCAACTATGTGGTGATGAAGGCCCGCGAGGACTACTTCCAGGGCGCACCCGCCATCGAGTATGTGGAGGTTCGCGTGCCGCTGGACAGCGCCGTCGCGCTGGTGGCGCTGGAGAATGACGAGGTGCAGCTGATCTCCATGCCCATGAACGAGACCGACCTTGATCTGGCGGAGGACGAGGGCTTCTCCGTGTACGCCTCTGCCGGCTGGGCCTGCAAGACGCTGCTGATCTGGTGCGAGCCCTTCAACAGCGACAACGAGCTGGCGCTGGCGGTGAATCAGGCGGTCAACCGTGAGAACGTCGCCATCTACATGGGCAACGATGCCACTCCCGCGAAGAACTACTACAGCGAGAAGCTGATGGGCCGCTATGCCGGCAAGGTGCCGGTGTACGACTATGACCCGGAAGCCGCCGCCGCGCATCTGGCTGCCTCGGGCTACGACGGCTCCGTGATCACGATCACCGTGCCCCCGGATCAGGAGATGGCGGGTCTGTCCGTGTACAACGACCTGATGGCGATCGGCATCAACTGCGAGCTGAACGTGGTCGAAACCTCCACCTACTATGACATGTGGTACGACGCCACCGTGGGCATCACCATCGCGGACTATGGCGTGGCGTATTCCTCTCCCGAGGAGATGCTCAGCTACTTCGCCACCGACGGCTTCTACAACATGTACGGTCTGTGCGCCTCCAACGAGGCCTATGACACCAACCTGAAGGCCGCTGGCGAGACCTGGGATGACGATGAGCGCGAGACCTACGTGCTGGCTGCCATCGAGGCTGCCCGCGATCTGTCCCAGTATGTGCCGCTGTATGACATTCAGTCCAAGTATGTGGCGAGCCCGGCGCTGAAGGGTCTGGACGATAGCTACGCTGCGACCTACCGCTTCTACCTGTGGAAGGCCTACTTCGGCGACTGATTTTCCCCATGAACCCCCGCAAGGGGATTCCCTCCGGGGGCGGAGGAACACGCCGCCCCCGGAGACCCAACCCAGATATGAGCGCCCTCTCCCGGGGACTTTCATATCTGCGCTGAATCTTTGCAAAGGCTGGTTGATTATGGACGACATGCTTCTTTCGATCCGGGATCTTGAGATTTCCATCTGCAACGCGGGGGAGACGACCTATCCCGTCAATCGCGTCAGCTTTGATATTCCGCCCCATACCGTGGTGGGGCTGGTGGGGGAAAGCGGCTGCGGAAAATCCATGACAGCCATGTCGGTGATGGGGCTGCTGTCCCCGAACATCTCCGTGACCGGCGGCAGCATCCTGTTCGAGGGCAGGGACATGACGCGCCTGACGCCCGCCCAGATGCGGGAGCTGACCGGCAAGAGCATCTCCATGATCTTCCAGGAGCCCATGACCGCCCTGAACCCCGTGGTCCGGGTGGGCAAGCAGATTGAGGAGGTGCTGCTGCTGCACACCGACCTGAACAGGCAGGAGCGCAGGCAGAAGGTCATCGACATCCTGAAGGCCGTCAGCGTGCCGGACGCGGAGGAGCGCTACCGCGCCTATCCCTTCCAGCTCTCCGGCGGATTGCGCCAGCGCATCTGTATTGCCATGGCCATGATCTGCAACCCGCAGCTGCTGATTGCCGACGAGCCCACCACGGCACTGGATGTGACCATCGAGGCGCAGATTCTGCATCTGATGCGGGAGCTGAAGGATCAGTTCGGCACCTCCATTCTGATGATTACCCATAACCTGGGCATCGTGTCCGAGCTGTGCGACGATGTGAACGTGATGTACCTGGGCGAGATCGTGGAGCACGCCGCCACCGACCGCCTGTTTGAGAAGCCCCTGCACCCCTACACCATCGGCCTGATCGAGTCGGTGCCCGCCGTGGAAAAGAGCGAGCAGAAGCTGAAGAACATCCCCGGCATGGTGCCCGACCTGCGCCATGTGCCCAGCGGCTGCCGCTTCTGCGACCGCTGCCCCTACGCGGACGACCGCTGCCGCAGCAGGCATCCCGATCTGTACGAGCCGATTCCCGGGCACGAGGTGCGCTGCTTCCGTTATCAGAACGGCCTGAAGGAGGGAGACTGATGGCAGAGAAAGTGCTGGTGGACGCCAGAAATCTGGTCAAGACCTTCAAGGCCTCCAAGGGCGAGGTGCAGGCGGTCACCGATGTGAGCCTGAAGATTTACCGGGGCGAAACGCTGTCCTTGGTCGGTGAGAGCGGCTGCGGCAAGTCCACCCTGGGCCGGCTGCTGATCCGGCTGATCGAGCTCAACAGCGGCTCCATTCAGTTTGACGGCACGGAGCTGACAACGCTGAAGAAGAAGGAGCTGCGCGACTTCCGCCGGAAGATGCAGCTGATCTTCCAGGATCCCTACGCGTCCTTGGATCCGCGCTTTACCATCGAGAAGTGCATCTCCGAGCCGCTCCGGGCCGCGGGCTATTCCGCACAGCAGCAGCATGAGGCCGTGCTGGAGCTGGCGGAAAAAACCGGCATCAATCCGGAGCATCTGGGGCGGTATCCGCATCAGTTCTCCGGCGGACAGCGGCAGCGCGTCGGCATCGCCCGGGCGATTGCGCTCCATCCCGAGCTGATCGTGTGCGACGAGCCGGTCAGCGCGCTGGATGTGTCGATTCAGGCGCAGACGCTGAACCTGCTCCATGAGCTGCAGGAGGAGCTGCAGCTGACCTACCTGTTCATCTCCCATGACCTGGGGGTGGTGCGCTACATCTCCGACCGGGTGTGCGTCATGTTCCTGGGCCGGGTGTGCGAGATCGGCACCACCAGCGAGATCTACGAGCATCCCCGGCATCCCTATACCAACTATCTGCTGCGCGCCACGCCGCAGATTGGCAAGAAGGCCATCGGGAAGGAGCAGCTGCTGTCCGGCGAGATACCGAGCCCCATCAATCCGCCCAGCGGCTGCCGGTTCCGCACCCGCTGCCCCTATGCCACGGAGCGCTGCGCCCAGGAGGTGCCCCAGCTCACCGGGGAGGAGAGCCATCAGGTGGCCTGCCACTATCCGAGGAAATTTGAAACGGAAGGAGATGCTCAGCGATGAGCCGCCACTATCCTGTCGTTCCCGTGAAGCCCGTCGTGAACACCTATTTCGGTCATGCGGTGACTGATCCCTATCAGTACCTGGAGGAGCGGGACAGCGCCGAGACAAAGGCCGTGGTCAGCGCCGAAAACGAGTACACCCGCGCCTTCTTCGCGGCCCATCCCGAGTCCGACCTGGCCGGGCGGGAGGCGAAGCTGCGGGCACAGAAGCCCCTGACCGAGCTGAGCAGCGTGGTGGAGGGCGGTGGCAAGCTCGCCGGCGTCCATGACCTGCCGGGCGGTCTACACGAGATCGTCGCGCTGAACGCGGACTACGGCATCGACCATGTGATTGCGAACGCGGAAACGCTGGACAACCGCATGAACATCTTCGACGTGATCCCCTGTCCCGGGGAGGCGCCCGTGTACGCCATCCTGGGCGTGCTGCATGGTCATCCCCGCTGCGCCGCGATTCTGTGGGACGACGATGCCGGAAAGGAGCTGGCGGTGCTGGACGATCTGTTCAGCATGACCTGGTCCTCGGACGGTCGGTACGCCTACTATGACGAGGCCATCGTGGACACCGCCAACAACCGCAACGTCAACACGGTGTACCGCTACGACTGGCAGCGCGGCGTGAAGGAGGCGGTGTACCGCCATCCCGGGAACGCCGTGTGGATTGACGTGTTTGAGGGCCCGGACGGCGGGCTCATCATGACCTCCATGAACACCTATGTGGACATTCAGGTCATCTGGCAGGACGCACAGGGCCATGTGACCCTGCTGAACGACGGGGTGGGCACCTGGCATTTCCTCGGCATGAAGGGGGATCGGGTTTACTTCATGACCAACCAGCAGGCGCCCTTCGACAAGGTGGTCAGTCTCCGCCGGGAGCAGCTTTCCCAGGCGGGAAGCCTGCAGCATGACGCGGTGGAGGCGGTGCCTCAGCAGGACTGCCTGCTGACCGGATGTCTGGTGGCGGCAGCGGGGCTGGTTGCTATCTATGAGCGGGATGGCTGCACCGAGGCGGCGGTCTATGATGACAGCGGTCGGCGGGTGCGCACGCTGCCCATGCCCGACGCGTATGGCACCGCATCGTTCCCGGGAATGACCGGGGTCATCAGCGGAAAGCGGGTCTACTTCTCCTATCAGAGCTTCCTGCGGGAGACCGCCCTGTACAGGCTCGACACCGAAACGCTGGAGATCACCTGCATCACGGCGGAGCCGGAGGCGTGCGATGACCTGACCGTGGATCAGTGCTTCCTGCCCGCCCGGGATGGTCAGCGGATTCTGGTGTACCTGGTTCGTCAGAAGGACAGGAAGCCGGACGGCAAAACCCCGGTGCTGATGTACGGCTACGGCGGCTATGCGGCCTCCAACACGCCCACCGCGGTGGAGCACGTCACCTGCTACAGCGTGAAGGAATGGGTGCGCATGGGCCGCATCTATGCCCACGCCATCATCCGGGGCGGTCTGGAATACGGCAAGGCCTGGCATGAGGCCGCCATGTTCAACAACAAGAAGAACGCGTTCTATGACTTCATCGACATCGCCGAGTATCTGGTGAAGGAAAACTGGACCTGCCCCGAGCAGCTCATCGTCACGGGCCTGTCCAACGGCGGCCTGCTGATGACCGCCATCACCACCATGCGTCCCGACCTGTTCGGCACGGTGATCGCCAGCGTGCCCCACACCGATATGCTGCGCTTCCGCAACGACGACCGGGGCATGATGTACGTGACCGAATACGGCGACCCCCTGGGCGATGAGGAGACCTTCGACTATATGTACTCCTACTCCCCCTATCACAACGTGAAGCAGGGCACCGTGTATCCCTGGCTGTATGTGCAGACCGGCGAGATGGACAACAACGTGCCCCCGTATCACGGCAAGAAGTTCGCCGTGCGGATGCAGGCGGAGGCGGATGAGCGGAATCCCGTGCTGCTGACGGTGCTCGCGCACGGCAGCCACGACCGTGGCACCGGTGATGAGTACTTCCAGAACATCTCGCAGATTCAGGCCTTCATTGAGCTGAGTCTGCAGGCCAAGGGCAAGTAAGACGACAGGACAGCCGGATGCGGATCATCCGGCTGTTTCCGCACAGCGGAGAAGGAGGCTGAATCATGGGCCTGAGGGAGCGTCTGACAGAGATTGCGAGGCTGAATCTCGCGCAGGATTTTACCGCGCTGTCCTATGCGATGATGATCGACGGAAAGCTGTGGGTGGCGGATGCCATCGGCACCGACGGCAGCGCGGAGAACCGTCCCGTGACCACGGAGCACACCTTTAACGTGTGCTCCATCTCCAAGGTGTACTGCACCACGGCGGTGATGCAGCTGGTGGAGCGGGGACTGGTGGAGCTGGACGCCCCGGTCTGCGGTTATCTGCCCAGGTTCACCATGCCGGATGCGCGGTACCGCCGGATCACGGTGCGCCATCTGCTGAACCACACCAGCGGCCTGCCCGGTACCCAGTGGAAGCACTTCTCCGCGACCCATGTCGGCGCGCCGGACAACGGGGCCTACTACGACGAGGTCTATCAGCATCTGGCGCACAGCTATCTCAAGGCGGAGCCGGGCACGGTGTCCGTCTACTGCAACGACGGCTTCACGCTGGCGGAGATGGTGGTGGCGGCGGTCAGCGGCATGCCCTTCGGCGCCTACTGCAAGCGGTACATCACGGATCCCATCGGCGCGGATTCCACCCGCACCTCCACCACCTGGACGGGGGATCATCCGCTGGTGTGCGAGAAGAAGAAGGTGCGCGAGTTCTTCTATCTGCAGGGCTGCGGCGGCTTCACCACCAGCATGATCGACCTGTGCAGGTTTGGCAACCTGTTCCTGACGGAGAACAGCGTGATCTCGGAGGCCAGCAAGGCGGAGATGCGCAAGCCCCAGGGCAAGACCTTTCTGCCGATGGACGAGGCCAGCCGGCACTACGGGCTCGGCTGGGATGACGTGGCGGTGGAGCATCCGGATTTCGATCTGGGGGCGCATGTGCAGAACAAGGGCGGCAACAGCTTCCAGTTCACCAGCGACCTGCTGGTGGTGCCGGAGTACAACGCCTCCCTCGCCATCAGCATGACGCACGATTGCCGCATTGACGTGCATGTGCTGCTGATGCGCCTGTTCGCCACCGCGATGCTGGAGGAGCGGCACATCAACCTGTTCCGCACGGGCACCATCGTGCCGGAGGACTTCGTGAAAAGACATCAGGGCGTGTATCTGGGCATCGGTCAGACGGATCGAACCCATTTCTTCGGCCCGTATCTGGTGCTGTCCCACGAGCCCTGCGTGGGGAAAAAGCGCACCGCCGACGCGGCAATGCGCTTTGACGGCAGGGAGTTCATCACCCGGGAGGGGGAGCGCTGCGCCTTCTGCGACTTTGAGGATCGCACCTACCTGCTGAAAACCTTCGATGGCAGGCTGTGCCCCATGGCGCAGAAGGCCCCGCGCTTCCCGGCGCTTTCGGAGAAGTGGAGGGCGCGCATCGGACGGCAATACGTGGCGGTCAGCCTGACGGAGCAGGACATGGTTTGCCACGAGATGATGACCGGCTTTACGCTCTGCACGGCCCCCGATGTGGAGAACAGCCTGATCCTTGCGTTCTCCATCGCGCAGGAGGGCGGCTTCCAGGAGGAGGTGTGGGTGCAGCCGCTTGACGAGGACACGGCAACCGGCGTGCAGGACACGCCCCACAGCGGCAGCCGCGATCTGGTGCATCCCTGCTTCTTCGAGCGGGACGGCGTGTCCTACTGCCGCGTGGCAGCCTATCTGTACCGTGCGGCGGACACGGTGCCGGACTACCGGGGCGAGGGCTTCGGGGCCCCGGGCGAGGAAAACGCGGTCTACCGCCTCCGTGAGCCGCTGGAGAAGCTGCCCGAGGTGCCGGAGGGCCGCCGCCTGATGGTGCTGGATGCGGAGCTGGCGCCCGTATGGGACAGCCAGGTGAAGAAGAAGTACGAGGAGGTTCGGGAGGGCTACCTGATCCTGATTTGAGAATGTCAGGCCCCGGACGCACTCCTCCCGGTGGAACGAATGGCAAAGGGGCTGTTGTAGAGGCACAAATAAAAAACCGGATCTGCACCAGCCCCATTTTTTGGTTCCCCGATCCATGACAAGGGAAGCGACATGATAAAAACAGGAAAAATACATCCATTTTCTACAGGAGGCGCTATAATATCTGCATATAACTTGATGATGGGGATGGGACAGGGATGGTTTGGTGGATCATATTGGCAGGGCTGGTGCTCCTGCTCGCGGCCGGTGCCTTGTGGGAGAAGCGCTGCCGCGCCAGGGATGCCGCGGCGTATCCGTGCCCGGGGAAGCTGGTGGAGGTTCCCGGGGCCTCCGTTCATGTGCTCGCCCAGGGCGAGGGGCCGCGCATCGTGCTGCTCTCCGGGTGGAACACCGCCGTACCGAGCGTTGATTTCCAGCCTCTGGCGAAGGAGCTGAATGCCCGGGGCTTTCGCGTGGTGATGCCCGAGAAGCCTGGGTATGGCTACTCCTCCGACAGCGACGTGCCGCGTCAGCTGGACACGGTGGTGGATGAAATCCGCCTCGCGCTGCGGGAGGCGGGCGAGACGGGCCCCTATCTGCTGCTGGGCCACTCCATGTCGGGCACCGAGCTGGTTCGCTGGGCCAACCGCTTCCCGGAGGAGGTGCTGGCAATCTACAGCCTGGACGCGCCCGCGCCCCTGTGCTACACCACCGTGCCCCTGCCGCCGCTGTTTGCCCGGCATATCCAGCGCTTCCAGCACTTCTTCGGCCTCAAGCGCCTGAGCATGGCGATTCCGCGCTTCCGCAGGAGCTACTGGAAATACCTGAATCAATACGCCTACCTGGATCCTGCGCTGCTGCCCATCGAGAAGGCGATGGTCATCCGCAACGGCGGCAGCCATGCCGTGTGGAACGAGATGAAGCTCCTGCGCAGCAACGCGAAGGTCGCCGGCGGCGAGGTGCCAGACGGCATCCCGGTGACGATGTTCATTGCCAGCGACACGAAGAACAACCGCTGGGACGCGCTGCAGCCCTCGGAGGATGAGTTCATCGCCCGCAACCACGCCCGCACCATGGTGGTGGAGGGCATGCACAACCTGCAGCACTACCAGCCTGCCCTGATTGCCGAAACCATCGCGGGAGACAAGGAGCGTCTCGGCCTATGAAACGTTATCTGCTCAAGCGCGTGACCACGGGATTATTGACCGTGATCATCGCCATGGTGCTGAACTTCTTCCTGATTCACATCGCCCCCGGCGATCCCATCCGCATCATGGCGGGCATGGATCATCCCACGAGCGAGCAGCTGGAGGAGCTCTACGTCCGCTACGGGCTGGACAAGCCGCTGCTGGTGCAGCTGGGGCAGTACATGGTCAATCTGCTCCATGGCGACTTCGGCACCTCCTACACCTACAACAAGCCTGTGGCCTCCCTGATTCTGGAAACCATGGGCCCCAGCATTCTTCTGGCGCTGACCAGCTGCGTGCTGGCCTTTGTGCTGGGAACGCTGCTGGGACTTTTTGCCGCGAGGCATCAGGGGCGATGGATGGACAACCTGCTCAGCTATGTGTCCTATCTGTTTGACTCCATGCCGCCCTTCTGGCTGGGGCTGGTGGCCATTCTGGTGTTTGCTTCCACGCTGCACTGGCTGCCCACCTCCGGCATGGTCAACCTGCGCAACCCGCAGCAGGGCTTCGGCTATGTGCTGGACGTGCTCACGCACCTGCTGCTTCCCTGCGCGACCATGACGCTGATTCAGATTCCCCAGTACCTGCGCCTGACGCGCTCCTCCGTGACGCAGGTGATGCAGGAGGACTACATCACCACCTTCCGCGCCACGGGCATGAGCGAAAAGACCATCTTCCGCCGCTATGTGCTGAAGAACGCCATCCTGCCGACCCTGACGGCCTTCGGCATCTCCCTGGCCTATGTGGTGGCGGGCGCGGCGCTGGTGGAGATCGTCTACGCCTGGCCCGGCACCGGGCGGCTGATGCTCAACGCCATCAACCGCCGGGACTACCCGCTGCTGATGGGCATCTATCTGATGATCGCCATCTCAGTGTCGGTGGTAACCATGGCGGTGGATATTCTTTACGCATGGCTGGATCCCCGGATCCGGCTGAAGTGAGACAGGAGGCGGCGGCGTGGCAAAGCAGTTTTCCTTCAGGCGGTGCTGGCATCAGAGCGCACACCTTCGCATCGGGGTCATTCTGTTTGCCCTGGTGCTTCTGTGCGCCCTGCTGGCGCCCGTGCTGGAGACCCATGATCCCTATCGCCTCGACGGCCCGGTGAAGGCGGCACCCTGCGCTTCATACTGGCTGGGCACGGACGCGCTGGGCGGCGATGTTTACTCCATGATGATCGAGGGCACCCGCACCTCGCTGAAGGTGGGCTTTATCGCCGCGCTGATCTCCGGCGTGCTGGGCATTCTGATCGGCGGCGCTGCGGGCTTCATCGGCGGCAGAACCGACCGGATCATCAGCGAGATGATCAACATTTTCCTGATGCTGCCCACCTTCTTCCTGGTGCTGATCACCGTGGCGCTGTTCGGCAGCAGCATGACCAACGTGATGATTATCATCGGCCTGACCAGCTGGCCCGGGAACGCCCGGCTGATGCGCGTTCAGGCCATGAGCCTCAAGGAGCGCGTGTTCGTCCGGAGCGCTGAGGCGCTGGGCGAGTCGAAGGCTTCCATCCTGTTCCGCTACATCATTCCCAACGGCATCTACCCCGTGATTGCCAATACCGCCATGGGCATCGCCAGCGCCATCCTGATGGAGGCCAGTTTGAGCTTCCTGGGGCTGGGCGATCCGAACATCATCAGCTGGGGTCAGATGGTCTACGCCGGGCGATCCTACATGACCAGCGCCTGGTGGGTGGCGACCTTCCCGGGCATCGCTATCATCATCACCGTGATGAGCTTCTATCTGATCTGCGACGGGCTGAACAAGGTTCTCAATCCCAAGGCCGGAAAGCGGGGTGCGTAAGCCATGGCGCTGCTTGAAATTCGCGACCTGTCCGTTGATTACCTGATGGAGGGCGGACGTGTCCACGCGGTGGATCATGTGTCCCTTTCCCTGGAGGAGGGCACATCCCTCGGCATCGTGGGCGAGAGCGGCAGCGGCAAGAGCACCCTGGGCATGGCGGTGCTGCGGCTGCTTGACCCGGGAAGCGCCAGCGTCACGGGCTCCGTGCGCTTTGACGGCGAGGAGCTGCTGACCATGCCGGAAGCACGGCTGCGCCAGGTGCGCTGGCAGGCGCTGGCGGCGGTGTTCCAGAAGAGCATGAACGCCCTCAGCCCGGTGCACCGCATCGGGCAGCAGATGGCGGATGTGTACCGTCTCCATCATCCGGAGGCGGACAAGGCGGCCTGCCGCGCCAGGGTGCTGGAGGTGCTCCGGCAGGTCGATCTGGCGGAGCGGGTGTACAGGCTGTACCCCCACGAGCTGTCCGGCGGCATGATGCAGCGCGTGTCCATCGCGCTGAGCCTGCTGAACCATCCCAAGCTGGTGATCTTTGACGAGGCCACCACCGCCCTGGACGTCATCACCCAGGGGCAGATTCTGAAGGAAATCCAGCGACTGGAAAAGGAGCTGGGCCTGACCCGCATGATGATTACCCACGACATCTCGGTGGTCGCCACCAGCTGTACGCACGTGGCGGTGCTCTATGCCGGGCGGCTGATGGAGGTCGGCCCTGCCGCGTCGGTGCTGCGCCATCCCGCGCATCCCTACACGGCGGGTCTGATGGCGGCGTTCCCGTCCCTGACCGGGGAGAAGAAGCCCCTGCAGGGCATTCCCGGGTCGCTGCCGGATTTGACGCAGACGATTCCCGGTTGTGTGTTTGCGCCCCGCTGCCCCTACGCCACCGAGGCATGCCGCAGCGCACAGCCCGCGCTTGAGCAGGTGGAGCCCGGCTGGCAGGCCGCCTGTTGCCATCGCCTGGGGGAGGTGAAGGACCATGGCTGAAATCGTTCGTGCGGAGAACCTGACCCGGTACTATCCGCAGCACGGCGTGAAGCTGAACGGCGCCTATCCGCCGGTGAAGGCGGTGGACGGGGTGAGCTTCACCCTGAGCGAGGGCGAGGTGCTCGGCGTCATCGGTGAGAGCGGCTGCGGCAAAAGCACGCTGGGCAGGCTGCTGGTGCAGATGGAGGCGCAGACCTCCGGCACCCTGACGGTGGACGGGCAGGATGCCAGCGCGCTGATGCGGCGCGATTCCCGGGCCTTCAAGCGCATGGCACAGATCGTTTTCCAGAATCCCTTCGACACCTTCAACCCCCGGTTCACCATCCTGAAGTCCATGCTGCGTCCGCTCATCATCCACGGCATCGGTCGGGATGAGGCGGAGCGCACCGCGCTGTGCGTGCAGGCGCTGGAATCCGCGGGACTGACCCCCGCCAGGGACTTCCTTTCCCGCTACCCCCACGAGCTGTCCGGCGGTCAGCTGCAGCGCATTTCCACCCTGCGGGCCATGATGCTTCATCCGCGCTTCCTCGTGGCGGACGAGCCGGTCTCCATGCTGGATGTGTCCATCCGGGCGGACGTGATCAACCTGCTGATGCGCATGGCGCATGAGCAGCAGATGGCGCTGGTGCTCATCAGCCACGACCTTGCCACCACCCGCTACATCGCCGACCGCATCGCGGTGATGTACCTGGGCCGCTTCGTGGAAACCGGCCCGACGGAGGAGGTGCTCTCCCATCCGGCGCACCCCTACACGCAGGCGCTGCTGAGCAACTGCGGTTCCATCGAGCACATGGGTGATTTCAATCCCATCTCCATCTCCGGCGAGCCGCCGGTGCCCATCGGCACGGAGGCGGGGTGCTACTTTGCCCCGCGCTGCTTCCGCGCCTGTCCCGCCTGTCGCGAGGCCTATCCGCCGCTGCGGGAAATCGCGCCGGGTCACTTTGTCAGCTGTCTATCCTGCCAGCAAGGAGGCGTTTCACATGGATATTGAACGGATTCTTTCCCAGGTTCCGGACGAGCAGGTCTTTCTCACCGTGGATGAGATGGACGCCCATACCCTCGCGCTGCCCCAGCGGTATCCGGACGTGTGCTCCGTGTACAAGGCCGGCGAAAGCCAGAAGGGCCATCCCATCTATGTGCTGAAGATCGGGCAGGGGAGCCGGAACGCGTTTGTCCTTGGGTGTCCGCATCCCAATGAGCCCATCGGGGCCATGATGCTGGAATTCCTCACGGAGCTGCTCTGCCGGGACGAGGCGCTGCGCCGCGAGCTGGACTATACCTGGTACATCGTCAAGACCGGTGACCCCGACGGCGTGAAGCTCAACGAGGGCTGGTTCGGCGGCCCCTTCACCCTGTACAACTATGCGCGGCATTTCTATCGCCCCGCCAGCAACCAGCAGGTGGAGTGGACGTTCCCCCTGGACTACAAGACCCTGCACTTCCACACGCCCCTGCCGGAGACCGCAGCGGTCATGCGGGTGCTGGAGGACATCAAGCCCAGCTTCCTCTACTCGCTGCACAATAGCGCCTTCGGCGGTGCCTACTGGTATATCTCCGACCGGGATGAGACGCTGGTGACGGAGCTGCCGCTGGCGGCGCAGCATCAGGACATTCCGCTCAGCCTGGGCGAGCCCGAGATGCCCTGCTGCAAGGTCTACTCCAACGCGGTGTTCGAGTTCCCGGGCACACCCCTCATCTACGACTACTTCGAACAGATGACCGGTCAGGATCCCGCGCCCATGCTGAACAGCGGCGCCTCCTCCCTGGACTTTGCCAGCCGGCAGGGCCCGTGCTTCGGTCTGGTGTGCGAGATGCCCTACTTCCTCAACCCCAACGCCATGAACACCGGGGCCAGCGACATCATCCGCCGCGATGCCGTGCTGCGGAGCTGCGAAATCATCGAGGAGCTGTACCGGCAGATGAAGCCGCTGGTGGATGTGCTCTGCCCGCTGCTGCCCGCCTCCGACCCGTACCGGCTGGCGCTGGAGGAGCGCATGAGCGCCTATGCCCCCAACCTGCTCGCCCAGAAGAACTTCGCCCTGCAGAGCCCCGAGTTCGAGCAGCCCGCCACCCATGCCCAGGTCTTTGACAACCTGTACGCCATGCCCTTCTACCATCTGCTGGGGGTGGGCATGATCGCCTCGGGCGCGGAGCTGGCAATGACCGCCCATCCGGAGAGGAAGGCGGAGCTGACGCAGGTGCTGGAGGTGGCGGAGCGCATGCTTCGCGAGGGCTGTGAGCGGCTGGAGAACAGCACGGAGTTCGAGGCCGTAGCCATTCGCCGTCTGGTGTCCGTGCAGCTGGAGAGCGGTCTGCGCGCCGCCCTGCGGATCCGTCAGCGCCTTGACGAGGCGTAATATCCGGGAATCAGCCGGAGAACCGGCTTTCCATACAGGCATGCGGGATGGAGCGCGGCCTCCGCTGCGCCATCCTGACAAAAAGAAGGAGGAGAACCCCATGAAACGCATCCTGTCCCTCGTACTGGCTGCCATGTTGATGCTGGGCCTGTCCACCGCCGCAACGGCGGAGGAAGCCCGCTGCGGCGGGACGCTCATCGCCTGGCTGGGCGGCGACCCTGCCAGCTACAACCCCGACATGGCGATGGATGACTATACCGGCATGGTGATGGAAAACGTGCTGTCCCGTCTGCTCAAGTTCGACTACTGCGGCAACCTGCTGCCCGACCTGGCGACCTCTTGGGATGTTTCCGAGGATGGCCTGACCTATACCTTCCATCTGGTGGACACCCAGTGGCATGACGGTCAGCCCTTCACGGCCGATGATGTGATCTGGACCCTGCAGAAGGTGCAGGCGGAGGGCATCATGGGCTATGCCCTGATGGGCGTGACCGCCATGGAAGCGCCCGATCCCCGCACCGTGGTGCTGACCCTCGGCGCGCCCGACGCGTCGCTGCTGTATAACCTGGCCTACTTCGGCACCTACATCCTGCCGAAGCATCTCTATGACGGTCAGGACTGGCTGACCTGCGAGGCGGCGACCTCCCAGCCCGTCGGCACCGGCCCCTACAAATTCGTGGAGCATCAGCGTTCGGTGAGCATCACCCTCGAGGCCAATCTGGACTACTTCGGCTCCGTGGCGCAGACCGACCGGCTGGTCTACTCCATCATCCCTGACCCCAACACGGCGGTTCAGGCGTTCCTGAACGGCGAGCTGGACTACCTGGGCGCTGCCGCGCCCGCCAGCGAGCTGGATAACCTGCGCTCTCAGGGCTATGTGGTCAACGAGCAGCCCTATGCCTCCCGCTACTACATCGCCTTCAACCTGCGCGAGGGCCGCGCCACCGCTGACCTGAAGGTGCGTCAGGCGATCGCCTATGGCGTTGACCGTCAGGCGATTCTGGACAAGGCGCTGGCTGGCAGCGGCTCGATAGCCGAGGGCTTTGCGCCCATCGCCATCGCCTGGGCCTACAACGGCGAGGACGTGGTGCCCGACCGTGACGTGGACAAGGCCATCGCCCTGCTGGAGGAGGCTGGTCTGACCCGCGATGCGGACGGCTGGTTCCTGACCCTCAACTTCCCCAACATGACCGAGTTTGGCGATGTGGCTTCCGTGTTCAAGGACAGCATGAAGGACATCGGCATCAACATCGTCATCAACAACATGGAGCCCGCTGCCTGGCAGAGCGCGATTCTGGCGGCTGATCCCGACTTTGACCTGACGGTGCTCAGCGGCTACCATGGCCCCGATGCCTCCGCCATGGCGATGCGCGTCGCCTCCAACGGCGCCATCCAGTTCATGGGCTACAGCAATCCCGAGGTGGATCGCTACCTGGCAGAGGGTGTCGCCACCACCGATCAGGAAACCCGTGCCGTGGCCTACAAGGCCATGCAGAAGCTGCTCAGCCAGGATCTGCCGATCCTGCCGCTGTGCGAGGCGGTCATCACCGAGGTGGCGCAGCCCTATCTGTCCGATCTGCCGCTGTCCTCGCCCGGTCTGACCAGCGTTGGCGATCTGTCCCACGCGAAGATTGCCCAGTAATCAACCGCATATCCCAATCGCAGGGAGCTGCTCCGCAGGGGCGGCTCCCTTTCGTTCGCGGACAGGGCTCCGACAGCCGTGCGGAAAGCGTGGGGCATAGCCGGCAGGTGGGTGAATGCGGAGGGGGTCACGCGGCTTGAGAAAATTTTAACGAAACATACCGAAAAAGCTGGTAAACCGGTAGGAAATATGCTATAATGCTGCTGCCATTCGGCAACTATTGACATACAGGGAGGAAATGGAACATGAGAAAGCTGGTTTCTCTGCTTCTCGCCATCTGCATGATGGCGGTGATGGTGCCTGCGCTGGCAGACGGCGTGAGCGGCACCTTCTCTGGCGAAGCGAAGGGCTACGGCGGCATGGTCACGGTGACCATCACCCTGACCGACGGCGTGATCACCGCCGTGGAGACGGTGGCGGACGACGAGACCGAAGGCTTCGGCAAGAAGGCGGCGGCGGAGCTGCCCGCCATCTGGGTTGACAAGAACAGCATTGTGGACACCTTCTCCGGTGCGACGGTGACCTCCGGCGCCCTGCAGGAGGCGGCGGTGGCGGCGCTGACGGCGGCGGGTGTGGATCCTGCGGCGTACATGACCGTGACCGAGGAAGCGCCTGCCGAGGATGCCGTCTATGACGCGGACATCGTGGTGGTCGGCGCGGGCGGTGCCGGCATGGTGGCGGCGCTGACCGCGGCTGCGGAGGGCAAGACCGTCGTGATCATCGAGGGTCAGCCCATGGTGGGCGGCAACTCCGTGCGCGCCACGGGCGGCATGAACGCTGCCAAGACCCCCGCGCAGGACGAGAACGCCTTCGGTGAGAGCGCGGGCGTGGAAAAGACCCTGGCGACCGCGGCGTCCAAGTACGCGGACAACGAGGCCATCACCGCGCTGGCGGATACCGTGACCACCCAGTGGGCGGCCTATCAGAGCAGCGCCGAGGGCTACTTCGACTCCGTGGAGCTGATGGAGCTGGATACCATGATCGGCGGCACGGGCAAGAATGACCCGGCGCTGGTGGCGACCATGTGCGAGAACACGGCGGATGCCATCGAGTGGCTCAAGACCGTGAACATCGAGCTGACCAGCGTGGGCAGCTTCGGTGGCGCGTCCGTGAAGCGCATCCATCGCCCGGTGAACGCCGAGGGCAAGACCATCTCCGTGGGCTCCTACATGATCCCCCTGCTGGAGACGGCCTGCAATGAGAACGAGAACATCACCATCCTGCTGAACACCACCGCCAACACCATCCTGACGGCGGACGGCGCGGCCTGCGGCATCGAGGCTGTGGGCAAGGCGGGCGAGAAGGTGACCGTGAACGCCGGCGCCGTGATTCTGGCGACGGGCGGCTTCGGTGCCAATTTGGACATGGTGGCGGAGCTGAAGCCCGAGCTGAAGGGCTTCATGACCACCAATGCGCCCGGTGCGCAGGGTCAGGGCATCGTGATGGCGCAGGCCATCGGTGCTGCCACCGTGGATATGGAGCAGATTCAGATTCATCCCACCGTGCAGTATGACACCTCCGCGCTCATCACCGAGGGCCTGCGCGGCGACGGCGCCATCCTGGTGAACGCCGAGGGCAAGCGCTTCATCGACGAGGTGGGCACCCGTGACGTGGTGTCTGCGGCGGAGATCGCGCAGCCCGGCTCCTACAGCTACCTGGTGGTGGATCAGGCGATGGTGGATGCCTCTGCGGTGATTCAGGGCTACATCAAGAAGGGCTTCACCGTCAGCGGCGAGACCTATGAGGAGCTGGGTGCCGCGCTGGGCATGGACGGTGCCGTGCTGGCGGAGACCATGAACACCTGGAACGGCTATGTGGAGGCCAAGAGCGACCCCGACTTTGACCGCACCAGCTTCGCCAACCCCCTGAATACCGCTCCCTACTACGCCATCAAGGTGACGGCGGGCGTGCATCACACCATGGGCGGCCTGAAGATCAACACCGAGACGCAGGTGCTGGACGCGGAGGGCAACGCCATCCCCGGCCTGTACGCGGCGGGTGAGGTGACCGGCGGCGTGCATGGCTCGAACCGTCTGGGCGGCAACGCCGTGGCGGACTTCGTGGTGTTCGGACGCATCGCCGGCGCACAGGCGGCGGCCTATGTGAAGTAAGCCCCATGAATCCCCAGGGGCCGGTGCGGAGCGCATCCGTGCCGGTCCCTGCTTTTCGGAAGGTGTGATCAGGATGCAGGGAAAGCGGATCATGCTGCTGCTCCTTGTGGCGCTGCTGGTGCTGCAGGGCTGTGCGGCATCCCCGGAGGCGGCGCCCGCGACGGCAGCCCCCTCCGCGACAGCCCCGACGGAGGCTACGGCGGTGCCGGCACTGGGCTATGTGCTGGTGACGGCGGGGCAGGAGGCCCGGTGGTTTCCGCTGCCGTCCTCGGGTGAAGTGTCCTTCACCGTGAAGCAGCAGCGGAACGGCGAGGAGCAGGTGAATCTGATTCACCTGACGCCGGAGGGCGTGTACATGGAGGCATCCACCTGCAGCAATCAGGACTGCGTGGAGCAGGGTGTCGTCACGCTGGAAAACCGGGAGAGCCGGGTGCTGGGCAGCATGGTGATCTGCCTGCCGAATCAGGTGTCCCTGGAACTCTATACCCCGGAGGAGCTGCTGTCCCTGTCTGAGTGAGCGCCCTGCATACGGAAGCCCCTGTCCCGCATTTTCGCGGAACAGGGGCTTCCCTTGCGTCTGACGGTTGGATGGCGTTACCGTGGGTTGGCGGGCAGGAACATGCCCTCGGTGATCTGAATGCCGCTGTCATCCTGAATCAGCGCCAGAATCCGCGCCCGATCCTCGCCGGTGGCGATGACGGGGTGGTAGTCGTTGATGCCGTCTGCGGCGGAGGAGGAGGTGAGGATGGGCACATAGGTGATGCTGACGCCCTCGTACCCCTCGGGCCCGAAGCGGAGCTCCGCCTGCACCAGGGTGGCATCGAAGGTGGTCATCTCGATGGTGCCGCCGAACATCAGGTTGCCCAGACTCCAGATGATGGCCGTGCCGCCGATGCGGTCGAAGCCCTGCACCACATGGGGGTGTTCGCCGACCACGATGTCCACGCCGGCCTCCGCTGCGGCCCGGGCCATTTCAAGCTGCAGGTCGTTGTGATGGGGATCGTACTCCGTGCCCCAGTGGAAGGTGTAGATCACCACCTCGCAGCCGGCCTCCCGCAGGGCGGCGGTTTCCTCGGCAACGATGGTTTTCTTCTGCCGGTAGATGGTTTCACGGCAGCCCGCGAAGCCGATCTTGTGCCCGTCGATTTCCCAGATCCAGGTGTAGGTGTAGCCGCTATAGGGAATCCCGGCGGCTTCCAGGGCGGCACGGGTTTCCGTGCGTCCGGACTTGCCGTAGTCGATGTGGTGGTTGTTGGCGATGTTGACCTGCTCCACGGAGCTCTCCAGCAGAATCCCGGTGTATTCCGGCAGTCCCCGGAAGCGGTAGAGCTTGTCGGTGTCCTCGCCGGCGCGGGTTTCCTTCAGCACGCACTCCAGGTTGATGAAGGTCATGTCATCCGTGCCGAACAGCTCCATGAGCCCGCTGAAGGGATAGGCCATGCCGTACTCCGCGAGGTAGGCAGGAAAGGCGTCCTCGCGCTTCATCCACGCCTCCCGGGTGCCCAGCACGGCGTCGCCGCCCAGGGTGATGACGTATGCTGTTTCGCCCTCGCCCAGCTCCGGCGCGGGAGACAGCACCAGCTTCTCCTCGCTGCCGATGGATTCCTCCGGGGGCCTGGGCGCGATTACGTCCTCCACCGTCACGCCCACATCTGCGGCGTTCTGCGCCCGCTGCTCCGGGTCGTCCAGCAGGATAATCCGGGTGTGGTAGGGGAGCGTGGTGTAGAGAAGATACGCGTTGAGCCCGTCCTCCTCCGTGAACTTGGGAAGCCGAACACAGCCGTGGCTGGCCTTCGTGCCGAGCTGCGCCGTCTGCAGGGAGAAGTCCCGGTGGCTGCTGACCACCTTGTAGCCCAGCTGATGGAGCAGGTTGCCGCCATCGTAGCGGATGCAGTAGTCGTACTTGTAGCCGCTGTCGGAGAAGGCGGCGATGCGATCCACCGTCAGGAAGGAGCCGGCGGCGGTTTCGCGAATCATCCGGGTGGCGGTCACGAGCCCGGTGGAGATGGGCGCGGAGGCCACGCGCTCGCCCTCCTGGAACAGGGTCATGGTCTGGGTCTGCTTGTCGATGAGCAGGCCGTAGTACGGGTTGGGGGAGACCATGGTCAGGCAGTCCGCAGGCACATAGCCCTCGATGTAGATGCCGGTCTCGTGGTTCCATGCGCCGATGCGCACCCATCCGTCGCTGCGGATCTCCATGACCTCCACGCCCTGGCTCTGCCCGTGGAGCGTGCCCAGCACATCGGACTTCTTGTCCGGCTTGGCGTACACGTTCTGGTGTGCGGTCTGTCCCTGAATGGTTACAGCGGAGGGCTGCTGCATCAGCGCCCACAGCTCCTCGTCCGTCATGCCCGGGGTGGGCATGACCGCGCCTGTGACAGTCAGCGGCAGCACGGGGGTGGTGCCCTCGGCGATGGTCAGCGGCACCTCAAAGGCATAGGCCGGATTCTCCGTGGCGTAGAAGCGCAGCAGATACGCGCCCGGCTCGGCCTTTTTGCCGCTGAGCGTGCCGTCCCACTTGTACTTGAACACATCGGCGCCGCTGGCGTTCTTCTTCCGGGTCAGCAGGGGCGTGTCGGGCGCGTCCGCGGCGCAGATTTCCATGGTGTAGCTGCCGGCGCGCACCAGCTGCAGCTCGATAAACCACGCCTCCTCGTCGTCCAGGTACAGCGTGTCCGACGAGGGGAGCGCCAGCAGCATGGCCTGCTTGCAGCGGGCAGCCTTGACCTTGGCGGAGGTCGTGGTGATGGTGCCGTCCATGTCGGCAAACTCGGCCTCCAGCGTGTAGTCGCCGTCCACCAGGCGCTCACCGAACACGGCAAGCCCGTCCCAGGTGATGCTGTTCTCCCCGGCGGTCACCGGCAGCTCCCGCAGCGTGCGGTACACCTCCTCGCCGTAGGTGACGCGCAGGGTGACGATGCCGTCCCGGGGCGCGGTGAGCAGAATGGTGTTCTCGGTGAAGCCCACGATGTTGCCGCTATGTGCGACCTTCAGCTCCTCCGCGATGGCGGGCAGGGCCAGGAGCAGCAGGAGCAGCGCCACAAGCGCACCGACACTCTTTTTCCTCATTGGCAAATCCTCCTTGGTATGGGCATATGGTAGCTGATTTGGGGGTGCGTTGTCAATGCCCCCGGACACGTTTTCCAAAATTGTTACAACCACCCCGCGATTTGCGCCTGCCGATGGCAATTCTTCGCTTGTCAGCCCGGGGGAAATCGGCTATACTTATCCTCCGGAGGCGATATGAATGGCAAAGGCCATCAAGACTAATGTGCTGCGCCACCTGGACGCGCAGCGGATTCCCTACGAGACGAAGGAGTACCCCGTGGACGACGAGAACTTCGACGGGAAGCTGGTGGCGGCAAAGACGGGGCTGGATGCCCGCATGATCTACAAGACGCTGGTGCTGACGGGGGACAGGGGTGCCCATCTCGTCTGCGTGATTCCGGTGGAGAAGGAGCTCGACCTGAAGGCGGTGGCCCGGGCCACGGGGCACAAGAGCGTGTCCATGCTGCCGGTGAAGGAGCTGCTGCCGCTGACGGGCTATCTGCGGGGTGGCTGCAGCCCCATCGGCATGAAAAAGCCCTTTCCAACCTATGTGGACGAGAGCGCCCGGGCATTGGAAAGGGTCAGCGTCAGCGCGGGGGTGCGGGGCTGTCAGGTGATTCTGTCGGTGGGCGACCTGATGGCGGCCTGCCAGGGCAGCTTCGCGGCGCTGTGCCGGGCATGATTATCCCATGCTGATCGCGGGGGTCACATAGCTTCGGAAGTGCTGTCCGCAGCTCCGGGCGGCGGGCAGGGGAGCCTCATCGAGCTCGGGGATGCAGGGCAGCGCACCGGACAGATAGCGCTCCAGCTCGTCCCGCACATCCTCCAGGCGGCCCATGACCGCGCCGTAGCGCAGCGCGAGCACCTCCCAGCCGAAGCGCTTCATGTCCCTCTCCCACAGGGCGCGGTGGGCGTCCCGGAGCTGGCGGCAGAAGGCGATGAGCTTGTCGATCTCCGTGTGGGCCACCTGTTCCAGATAGGCCCGGTCGCCCGCCAGGTAGCGCTCGCGCAGCGACTGGATGATCGCGCCCTTGTGCGCTGCCAGACGGAAGCACAGACGGGCATAGTGGCATGCCTGCAGCGCATCATAGGGGGCCAGCGCCTCGTCGGCGGCGCGGAAGCGGGTCACGGCGTCCGACAGGGGCTCGAAGCCATACTCCGTCAGCGGATAGAGCAGATCGCCCCAGATGAGCGCCTTGCCCGTGCAGCGCTCGCGCTCGCTCGGGTAGAATTCCCCAAAGGTGCGGAAGGCCTCGTCGGGGACGCCGGTGACCATTTCGCCCAGCGCACGCAGCTCCTCCTCAGGGGTGTCCTCACCCTGCCAGCAGGCCTCGGAGAAGATGGGCAGCTGATTCAGCGCCAGGAACAGGTTGGTTTCGGCGCCGTCATCGCCCCACATGGTGGCGAACACGGTGTTGACCTGATGGCGGGCGCAGGCGCGGAGCGCGGGGGTCATGGTGGCCTCGGTGCGCTTCACATGGGGCAGGAAGCCCGACCAGGTCCAGATGCCGCCGGCATAGACGGTGGTGCCCAGGCGGGCGTGCTCCGTCAGCATGTGGTCGTAGAACTGCTCATCCTTGTGGTAGTAGTCCCAGTAGCACAGGTCAACATCCGGCAGCATGTCCACCACCGACTGCGGAATCACGGCCTCGGGATCGTAGTAATCGAGGGTTTTGGAGCCGAGGCGGAAGAACATGTCGCTCCACATGATCGGATGGAAGCCGTGCTTCCGGCAGATGTCGCAGACCTGGTCCAGATGGCGCGTCAGCAGCGAGAAGCGGTCTGTCGCGCCGTGCTTTTCGTGATAGCGCCCCAGCCCCACGCCGTGGGCCTCGTCCATGCCGATGTGGATGCGCGTGGCGCGCATGCAGCCCCGCAGCGCGCCGATGGCGGCATCCAGCAGCGCATAGGTCTCGGGCAGATCCGCCTGCAGGATGTCGCCGGTATCCCGGAGGGGAGCGCTGGAATTCCACTGCAGGAACTGCTCCATGTGCCCAAGGGTCTGGATGCAGGGCATCAGC
>JAEDKS010000156.1 GCA_016295665.1 Clostridia bacterium | reverse complement strand
CTCCTCCGCCAGCGCCGGGAAAACCGGCAAAAGCAGCACGGTTCCCACCAGCAGGCTGGTCACGCGGCGCAGCAGGCGGGGCAGACGGGATAATGGAAAAGCATGGATGTGTTCTGTCGGATTCATGGAATCGCTCCTTTTCTGCGCTTCATCAGCGGGAAGAGGATAGCACAGGAATGTGACGGTTTTCTGATAAGCAGCTGAAGGTGCAGCTACGCGCCCGTCACCAGCCCCGCCAGCACCCCCGCCGCCCCGCAGCAGAGCATGACCAGGATGGGGCTGGCATGCCGCAGGCGCAGGAGCAGCAGCGCCCCGGCAAATAGGAAGCCCGCCAGCACATCCGGCTCCGCCCCGCTGCCCAGCAGGGCATGCCGCAGCATGGACAGCCCCGCTGCGGCGATGAGCGCCACCACCGCCGGTCGCAGACACCCCAACATCCCCTGCAGAGCATCCAGCGTACGATACCGCCGGTACACCCAGCTCAGCAGGGAGACGAGGATCAGGCTCGGCGTGATGCAGCCCAGGGTCGCGACGAGGGCACCGGGAATCCCCGCCACGTTCACGCCCACGAAGGTCGCGGCGTTCACCGCGATGGGGCCGGGCGTCATCTCGGCGATGGTCACCAGATCGGTGAACTCGCTCATGGTCAGCCACGCGTGATGCGCCACCACCTGCTCCTGAATGAGCGGAATCGCCGCGTAGCCGCCGCCCACGGAGAACAGGCCGATCTGCGCAAAGGCCAGAAACAGCTCAAGCAGCCTCATGTCCCGCGCTCCCTTCCCCGGCGCCGGATCACCGACAGCACACCCGCCAGCGCCGCGCCCAGCAGGATGAACACCACGTTCACCTCGGTCAGGATCGCCACGGCGAAGGCCGCCGCCATGATGATGATCCGAAGCGGCTCCCGCTCCCGCACCACCCGGCTTCCCAGGCTCAGCGCCACGTCCAGAATCACCGCCGCCACGCCCGCCTGCGTGCCCCGCAGGAACAGCGCGACCCAGCGGTTCGCCCGGAAGGCGGCATAGACCACGGACAGGGCGCACAGCAGCACCAGTGGCGGCAGAATCGCGCCCACCACACACACCGCCATGCCCGCCAGCCCCGCCACGCGCCAGCCCACCAGAATCGCCGCGTTTACCGCGATGGCCCCCGGGCAGGACTGGGCCAGCGCCGTCATGTCCAGCATCTCCTGCTCGTCCAGCCAGTGGCGCTCGTCCACGAAGCGCTTCTTCATCAGCGACACGATCACGAAGCCGCCCCCGAAGGTGAAGGCGCTGATGAGCAGCATCTGCGCAAACAGCGACCAGAGCAGCCGCCCCCGGCTCTGCCGTTCCACGATGGTTTTCCCCCTTTATCAGGCAGGGCAGCCGCCCCCGCCGGGAACGGTTGCCCTTGCCTTACTGCGCCTGCTCCGCGATCCGCCGGGCCACATACACGCCGCTGGCGGAGGCGTGGCTCAGGGAATGGGTCACGCCGCTGCCGTCGCCGATGATGTACAGCCCCGGATACTTCGTCTCCAGGTGCTCGTCGATGTCGACCTCCATGTTGTAGAACTTGACCTCCACGCCGTAGAGCAGCGTGTCGTCGTTGGCGGTGCCGGGCGCGATCTTGTCCAGAGCGTAGATCATCTCGATGATGCCGTCCAGAATGCGCTTGGGCAGCACCAGACTCAGGTCGCCGGGGGTTGCCGCCAGGGTGGGGGTCACCAGCCCCTCCTCGATGCGCTGCGGGGTGCTGCGGCGTCCGCGCACCAGGTCGCCGAAGCGCTGCACGATGACGCCGCCGCCCAGCATGTTGCTCAGCCGGGCGATGCTCTCGCCGTAGCCGTTGGAATCCTTGAAGGGCTCGGAGAAGTGCTTCGCCACCAGCAGGGCGAAGTTGGTGTTCTCCGTGCGCTTCTCGGTGCCCTCGTAGCTGTGACCGTTCACGGTCACGATGCCGTTGGTGTTCTCGTTGACCACCATGCCGTAGGGGTTCATGCAGAAGGTGCGCACGTTGTCCTCGAACTTCTCGGTGCGGTAGACGATCTTGCTCTCATACAGCTCGTCGGTCAGGTGGGAGAAGATCACCGCGGGCAGCTCCACGCGCACGCCGATGTCCACGCGGTTCGACTTCGTGCCAATGCCCATCTCCCGGCAGACCTGCTCCATCCACTTGCTGCCGCTGCGGCCCACGGACACGATGCACGCCCGGCACTCTGCGCTCTCCTCGCCCGCGACCACCCGGTAACCCTCCGGCAGGTGCTCGATGTGCTCCACCGGCGTACGGAAGTGGAAGTCCACATGATCCTTCATCTCGTTGTACAGATTTTCCAGCACCACGTAGTTGATGTCCGTGCCCAGATGGCGCACGGAGGCATCCAGCAGCTTCAGCTTGTTCTGCAGGCACAGCTTCTTGAACTTCGTGCCGGCGGTGGAGAACATGCGGGTTCCCTCGCCGCCGTGGCTCACGTTGATGTCGTCCACATACCGCATCAGCTCCAGCGCCTTCTGCCGCCCGATGTGCTCATAGAGCGTGCCGCCGAAGTCGTTGGTGATGTTGTACTTGCCGTCCGAGAACGCGCCCGCGCCGCCGAAGCCGCTCATGATGGCGCACACGGGGCAGCGCACGCAGCTCTTGACCTTCTCCCCGTCGATGGGGCAGCGGCGCTTCTCCAGGGAATAGCCCGCCTCGTACACGGCGATGCGCTTCTCCGGGCTGCGGTGCATCAGCTCATAGGCGGCGAAGATGCCGCCCGGGCCCGCGCCCACGATGATCACGTCATATTGCTTCATGGAATCCATCCTCCTTGTTGCTGCTTCCATGCCCCGCACGCCGGCTGCTCCGGCACGGGGCCCCTTCGGTTCTGAACAGCACAAATCCGCCTGCAGCACCCTGCAGACGATGCGCAGCGGAATTCTGTCCCCTTTTTTGATTGATTCGACACCGGCACGGCGTCCTCCTGCAAGACACGAAAAAAGGTTGTGCGGCAGGCAGTCAGGTGCCGAGACCGTCCGGCGCGCCCTCGTCAAACAGGTCAAGCTGACACCGCCTGCAGGACGTGACCTTGCGAACCGTCACGCGATCCTGATCGCCGATGCTGCCATAGAGCAGGGGCGATGCCGGGTCATGGGCCCTGAAATGCGCCGCCGCCGCTTCCTCCGTGATGTTGGCATAGCAGTAGACGCAGCCGTTCAGGCAGGTGTGGTACATGCCGATGTCCACGCTTGCCACGCAGCCGCAGGCCTCCCGCTGCGACGGATCCCTGCGCAGATCAAGCCGCTGTCCCAGAAGGCTTTCGAGCAGCGCCCGGTCAATGCAGTGCCCGTGGGCGATGCCGAAGGGCGCAAGATCCACCTGCTCCGCGCAGGATTCGATGGTCATGTGATACCTGTGCGCGATCTCCGCAAGCCGCAGGGCGAGCTCCCGCATCTCACCTTCCCCGAGCGGCAGCAGCGAGAGCCCCCGCATGTTGGACTCCGTGTTCCTGTAAAAGTCAAGAAAGCTGATGACACACCGGTGCGTGAAGCCCGACAGCCGCCTGGCAAGCTCCTCGAAATACTGCACATGGTATGCGATGGTATACCTCGGCGTCAGAAAAATCGGATCATAGCGCCAGATGACCCGCTCCGCCCCGATGCGCCCGGCAAGTTCCCTGAACGCGGGGACAAGCACGTCGTTCTTGCTGGGCACATGGGCCTCCACGTCCCTGCCGTAGGCGTTGAGTGTGAACTGAAAGTAATACATGTACGCCTTCAGCTCGTCGAGCCTCGGAAGCATGGGCACCGGGTTCTTCGTCCAGAAAACGATGGCATCCACCACGTCCGATGTCAGCGCGACCCGGCTGACCTGATGGATGTTCATGGGGTTGCGGACGCAGACATAGCCCTCCCGGATGCGGTTCATGAACCAGTCCGCGTAATAGGTCGGGATATCCGTTCTCCGGCTTGCGCTGATGATCATGGGCTCCATCCTCGCCACGGGCGATGCGCTTTTACCGCAGCTGCTGCAGGGCATACGCCTCGCTCTCGCCGTCCCGCAGGCGGCGGGCAACCAGCACCAGGCGGTCGTCGCCATAGCAGGTGGACATGGTCAGCAGCGCATCGTTGGCATTCACGTCCAGGGTGTTCTGATACATGCTGTGCTGCCGCACGTCCTGCATGTAGGCGTCAAAGGCTTCCACCGTGGCAAAGCTGCTGTGCCCGGCGAAGTTCACATAGGTGCCGTCCTTCGGGTTCACCGACACCTGCATCACCGCGAAGATCACATACCGCTGCCGGTCGTAGAGCGTGGCAAAGTCCACCATGGCATGCGCCAGATAGTAGCTTCTGTCCCGGTAGTGGGTCAGGTGACCGAACATGCTGCCGTCCTTCATGTTGTGCCCATAGAGCAGCAGATGCTGTGTCCGTCTGGTCAGCGGGTGGTTCTCATCCAGGAACACCGTGCCCGCCGCGCTCTCCACGCCGTAGAAGTCGTGATCCATGTAGTAGGTGTTGTTCCGGTACACCACGGGCAGGTTCAGCACCCCGTCAATGGCCAGCCAGCCGATCAGATCGCGGTTCGTCCTGTACAGGGGGGCCAGCTCCGGCAGCATCTCTGTGGTGATCGTCTGGTACTCCAGCAGGTAGGGCGGCGCCAGGGTTGCCCCGGCGGTGGGCGCAGCCGTGGGCAGCGCCGTCCGGACATCGGTCGGTGCCGATGTCGGCAGCAGGGTCGGCGCCTGTGTCGGAGCGGAGGTGGGCATGGCGGTCACGCTCTCCGTGGGCTGCGCGGAGGCCAGCGCCGCGTCGTGCAGCGCCTGCAGCTCCGCGTTCGTCTGCCGCGTGGACACGGAGCCCGCGATGTACCGCACCAGCCGCGTACCACCGATAAGAATGAGAAGCAGGCAGCAGGCCATCATGACCATGCTGCCCAGCATGCTCCGGAGCTGCCGCCGGGGACGGGAAACCGGCTCCTTCTGCCGCTCCCCCGACTCCCGGGGCGCTCCGTTTGTTTGATTGTGCAAGCGATCCATGCGCCGCATGGCTTATGACCGCCGAATCCGGCGCACCGCCAGAATCAGTCCCGCGCAGCCCATCAGCAGCAGCAGCGACCACAGCAGCGGCTTGGCGCTGTCGCCCGTGCTCGGGGTCGCGGGCACCGTGCCGACATGCAGCTTCGCCGCGACGGAGTTCGCCGTCTGTCCGGCGGCATCCCGCACATGGCAGAAGTACTGGTAGCCATCGCAGCCGAGGGTGGTGGCGGAGGTAGTGTAGCGGTAGCCGTTGGCCCCGCTGATCGCGTGCCAGCCCTTGCCGTCGTTGTAGTTCACATACCACTGGTAGCTCAGCCCCGTGCCTGAGGCGGCGATCTCAAAGGTCGCGGTCTGTCCCTCCACCACGTACTGGGACTTGGGCTGCACCGCGATCTTCGGCGCAGCAGGCTTTGCCGTCGCCGTGGGAGCAGCGGTGGGCTTCACCGTGGCGGTGGGAGCCGCCGTGGGCTTCACCGTCGCAGTCG
>JAEDKS010000155.1 GCA_016295665.1 Clostridia bacterium | reverse complement strand
GGCAGCCCGTCCCCGTGAAGGCAGATCAGCAGCGCCCCGCAGCTCAGCGCCGCGAGGGTCAGCTGGGTGCCCTCGGTGTCGATGCCGCCGGTGAACAGCGCGATGAGCGCCGTCAGGGACGCGGCCCCCTCCGCGCAGGCCATGGCCCCCAGCAGCGCCATCAGCGCCCGCCCGCCGCCCTCGCCCAGCAGGCGGGACGCGCAGTCCGGCAGGCTCCGGGTGCCCGTGCGGCGCATCAGGGCGCACAGCAGCAGGGTCAGCGCCGCCCCGGGGAGCAGCAGCAGCGGCGTCAGCCACGCGGCGGCGCAGCCCGCCCCGGGCACCACCCGCCCCAGCACCCCCAGCAGCACGGGGACGCAGACCGTCAGCCGCGCAAGGCTCCGGCGGCACTGGCGACCTGCCCGGAGCCGGGCCTCCCGGCGCTCCCGGGCTGTGCGGATGACCGGGCCACGGCGCGGGGTCACGGGGCACCTCCGTCCCGGCGGCGGGCGCGGGGGTTCGCCAGCCAGGTGCGCAGCGATTGAAGGCGCAGGGGCCAGCGGAGGAAGATGTCCGGGTTGTGCTCCCGCAGGGGGGACAGGGGCGCGGCGTAGGGCGAGCCCAGGCTCCGCAGGGCACAGAGCCGCACCGTCGCCACGGCCCCCGCCAGCACCAGACCGTACAGGCCGAACACACATCCCACCGCCAAAAATCCTAATTGTCCCAGCCGCACCGCCAAGGACAGACCGTAGTCGGGAATCGCGTAGCTGCCCAGGCTGGACACCGCCACCACGATGATGAGCAGCGGGTGGATGAGCCGGGCCTCCACGGCGGCCTGACCGAGGATGAGGCCGCTGACCGTGCCCAGCGTGGTACCCACCACCCCCGGCACCCGGGTGCTGGCCTCGCCGATGAGGTTGAACAGGAGCAGCATCAAAAACGCCTGCACCGGGATGGACAGGGGCACCTCGGCCTGGCTTTCGAGGATGGAGGTGAGCAGCGTCACGGGCAGCACCTCCGGGTGGAAGATGACCGTGGCGGCGAACAGCCCCGGCAGAAGCAGCGTGCACAGGGCTCCCACGCACCGCAAAAGCCGCAGAAACGACCCGGTCTGCCAGCGCATGGACGTGTCGTCCGGGGTGTGGAGCAGGTGCAGAAAGCTGATGGGCATGGCGAGGGCCTGGGGCGACCCGTCCAGCACCAGCACCACCTGCCCCTCCAGCAGAAAGGACGCCGCCCGGTCGGGGCGCTCGGTCAGGCACGCCTGCGGGAGCAGGGCATGGGGCGCGTCCTCCAGCAGCTGGGACAGGGCCCCCACGGACAGAACATGGTCGGCACGAACCGACTTCAGTCGCTTTTTGATAGCGCGCAGGCTGTCCTCCTCCACGATGCCCCGCAGGTACACGATGCTCAGGGCCGTGGGAATGGCGCTGCCCACACTCGTCATCTCGGTGATGAGGTCGGGGGTGGGCAGAATGCGCCGCAGGAGCGTCACGTTGTCCCGCAGGCACTCGTTGAACGCCTGATGCGGGCCGCCCACCACGCTCTCGGTCAATGGCGCGGACACGCTGCGGCGCACAAAGGCCCTGAGATCCACGCACAGCGCCCCCCGCAGCCCCTCGCACAGCAGCACCGCCGAGCCGGTCATCAGCTGCAGGGCGGCCCCGTCCACGTCCCGCAGGAGCTGCGCGTCCTCCACGGGCAAAAGGGCCAGCAGCGCGTCCCTGAGCGGCCCCGTGACCTCCGTGCGGGCGTTGGAAAGGCACGGGGTCAGCACAAAGCGCTGCAGGTGCTCCATGCTCACCAGCCCGTCCAGCGCGTACACCGCCGCCTCCCGGCCCAGCACCCGCAGCCGCCTGCGCTTCACGTCCGGGTTGACCGGAAGGTGCACCCGACCCTCCAGCTGCGCCATGGCCTGCCGCAATCCCGCCGCCAGCCGCTCCGCCATCGCCCGCTCCTCCCTCCTGCCGCCCGGAGCGCGGAAAGGGGGCCACGCGGTCACCGCTCAGGATGCCGCGCAGCCGCCCCGCTCCGGGTCTCTCCTGCTCCTTACCAGCGGCTCTTGTAGCTGGCGCACTGGCTCTCGTCGCACTTGCCGTCGCAGCAGTTCGGCTTGGGCGCCACCTGGATGTCCGTCAGGGAGCACAGGTTGTCCATCGCGTGGTGCTGGCAGCTCTCGACGCTGCAGTGGATGCACTGGTTGTTCCGGTTTGCCATGAGAAAGACCCTCCTTCGCGTTTGTCGCCGCTTCCGGCGCAGAGGGAAGCATCCCCGATTTTCCGCTTGCATATGCGGCCATTTTGTGGTATGTTGTCCCCGGCGTGCGACTTCTATCGCTCTGCCGAAATGGGCGGGGACACCGCCCGAGGAAAGGAGCATCTCTATGTTCAGGAGAATGCTGACGACCCGTTCCCTTTGCGTGAGCGCCATGATTGCGGCGCTGTACGCGGCCCTGACGCTGCTGCTGGCGCCCATCTCCTACGGGAACCTGCAGTGCCGCGTGTCCGAGGCGATGACGCTGCTGCCCATGGTGCTGCCCCAGGCAATTCCGGGGCTGTTCGTGGGCTGCCTCATCGCGAACCTGTACACCGGCAGCGTGTGGGACATTCTGTTCGGCTCCCTGGCGACGCTCATCGCCGCCATCGGCACCTACAGCCTCCGGAAGCGCCCGGTGCTGGCGGCGGCCTGTCCGGTGGTCGCCAACGGGCTCATCGTGGGCGCGGTGCTGTCGGTGACCTACGCGCTGCCCATGGCGCTGACCATGCTGGAGGTCGCCGTGGGCGAGATCGGCGCGGTGCTCATCGGCGTGGCGCTCCTCGCCGCCCTGAAGCGCACGAAGATCGACTGGAGCCGCCTGCAGTAAGGCACACCGCTTCCTCGATGGCCCGTAAACGGCCCCAAATGGCCCTGTGAGCCCCGGGACGCTCCATGGTGTATGACAACACCACCCCACGTCCGCAGGCGCTCACAGCGGCCTTTTTGTTGGAAATACGGCAGGCAGGAGAAAGCCCGTTCTCTCCGCCGCGAAACAGGGGTTTCCCCCGTCCCCCACACACCCTCGTCACGCCTTCGTCACGCCGTCGTTCTCCGTCCCTTCTCCGTCGTTCCTTCGTCCTTCTTTTCTTTGTGTGTGTGTGACCCCCGTGAGGGACGGGCGGGTTGGCAGGCGGCGCAAGCCGGCCTGCGTACGCCCTGTGTATGCGTTTGTATTTCAGGTTGTACGGGGGTTTGCAGTTGCAGCTGCGGTTGCAGCTGCAACTGCGGATAACACTCCAGATAAAATTACCGATGGGGATACCGATGGAGGTACCGTTCCTGTTGGCTGTTTTTGCTGAGCAGGCGGAGCACGTGCTGTCTGTGCTCTCCTGCGCTGGGAAGAAGATGCCCCGGTGCTTCGTTTTCTATTCCGGGGACAGCCATCCCCCGGCGGCAGATGAATTTTTGCTGAAACGGTTTCCTCCGCCCGGATAATGTGCTATAATGAAAAATGGAATCCTTTGTGCTGTCGGAGGGGTACGCCCATGTGTGATGTTGACCTGATTCTCGCTTCCGCCTCGCCCCGGCGCCGGGAGCTGCTGGGACTGACGGGGCTGCGCTTCCTGGTGGACGCGCCCAACGTGGACGAGCATACCGGGCTGGGTGCCCGGGAGGCCGTGCAGGAGCTGGCAAGGCGCAAGGCGCTGGCGGCCTGGGCGCTCCACCCCGGACAGGTGGTGCTGGCGGCGGACACGCTGGTGGCGGTGGATGACCATCCCCTGGGCAAGCCCGAGGACGAGGATGACGCCCGGCGGATGCTGCGTCTGCTGTCGGGGCGGTGGCATCAGGTGTACACGGGCGTGTGCGCGGTGGACGCGGAGGGAAAGGCCCACGCGGGGCTGGACGCGTCCCATGTGCGCTTCGCCGAGCTGACCGAGGACGACATCACCCGCTACCTCGCCACCGGCGAGTGCATGGACAAGGCCGGGGCCTACGCCCTGCAGGGGGCGGCGGGCCTGTTCATCGAGGAGGTGCGCGGCACGCCCTCCGGGGTCATCGGGCTGCCCCTGCCCCTGACGCGGAAGCTGCTTCTGGCCTGCGGTCTGCGCGTGCCCGCGGTATGACCCCCACCGCCCGGTTCCCTATGGATTTGACCGATATGATTTTCGATTGATAGAGGAGAGCAACCATGGAAATCTTTGCACCGGACATGGCCATCGACCTGGGTTCCTCCAACACGCTGGTCTACGTGCGCAAGCGCGGCATCGTCATCAATGAGCCCACGGTGGTCGTGGTGTCCACGGGGAACCGGCGGCTGGTGCGCGCCGTGGGCGATGAGGCCCTGCATCTCATGGGCCGCACCACCGACACCCTGACCGCCATCCGGCCCATCAAGGAGGGCGTGATCGAGGACTTCGACTCCGCCGAGGTGCTGGTGCGCTACTTCATGCGCAAGGCCATCGGCGTCAGCCATCTGGTGGGGCCCAAGGTGCTGGTGTCGGTGCCGGTGGGCCTGCCGCCGGTGCAGCGCAAGGCCATGATCGAGGCGGTGACCGTCGCCGGCGCCCGCCGCAAGAACGTGTTCCTGGTGGAGAAGCCCCTCGCCGCCGCCATCGGCACCGGACTGCCGGTGTACGAGCCGACGGGCACCATGGTGGTGGACGTGGGCGGCGGCACCACGGACACGGCGGTGGTCTCCCTGGGCGGCATCGTGGTGGCCCAGTCGGTGCCCGTGGGCGGGGCCCGCATGGACGAGGCCATCGTCAACTACCTCCGCACCACCTCCACCATGCTCATCGGCGCCCGCACCGCCGAGGAAATCAAGGTCGACCTGGCCTCCGCCATCCCCACCCAGGACAGCCGCCGCGTGCGCATCCGGGGCCGGGACGTGCTCTCCGCCCACGCCATGGACGTGGACTTCACCGCCGCCCAGGCCTACGAGGCCCTCAAGGAGCCCTGCGCCGCCATCCTGTCCTCGGTGAAGTGGGTGCTGGAGCGCACCCCGCCCGAGCTGGCGGCGGACATCATGCGCACCGGCATCCACCTGACCGGCAGCGGTGCCCGGCTGTTCGGGCTGGATCAGTACATGGCGACCCAGCTGGAGCTGCCCGTGCTGCTGGCGAAGGAGCCGGCGGACTGCACCATCAACGGTCTCAGCTACCTGATCGAGCATGACGAGCTGTTCGAGGCCATTACCCGGCGCGAGGTGTGACCCGCGTCCCCCGAATGCGAGGTGATTCATTCCCATGGCACGCAACGACCGCCGGCGCCCCGGCCCCGGGGAGGAGCAGCGCCCGGCGCAGCCCTACGGCGACTTCTCCTTCCACGACACGCTGGACGACATCACCGCCGACCTGCCCGGCGAGAAGCCCGACACCCCCGGCGATTTCGATACGCCCGAGGAGGCCCTGGCGAAGTTCCGGGCCCAGCGGGGCTATGACCAGCAGGACGAGGCGGACGACCCCGAGGCCCATCTCCCCCGGCAGCTGCGCGGCAGACACCCCGCCGCCGCCCCGGACACCGCATCCACCGGGCGGGAG
>JAEDKS010000008.1 GCA_016295665.1 Clostridia bacterium | reverse complement strand
CCGCAGTTGGGACAATGGGACATGGTTCATCACCCTTCCTTGTGCTTTTGCTGCCTTCATCATAGCACAATTCCGGCGCCTGCGGACATGAAAATATGGTGAATTTTTGTCAGCGCCGCGCCGAGAGGAACCATCGGCCCGCCCGGGGCGCGATCCGACCTGCCATGCTTCACCATTTTTGACAAATCCGCCGCAAAATACTTGACAAGGCCCGCCTGCCGCTACTATAATATTTCGTTGGTCAAGAAACCATTGTATGGAGGGATCTCATGCAGCCGACACGCCTTGGCGCGCGCCTCGTTTGTCCGCCGTAACGGGTGGCACCGCTTCTGTTTTCATGACCGACCCACCCCGCACGGACACAAGGAGGAACGAACGATTATGCTGCCTGAACGCAATTCCCAGGCGTACCGCGACCTGCTCCACGAACAGGTGGAAAAGCGGCGCACCTTCGCCATTATCTCCCACCCCGACGCCGGCAAGACGACCCTGACGGAGAAGCTGCTGCTCTACGGCGGCGCCATCCGCTCCGCTGGCAGCGTCAAGGCCCGCAAGACCGACAAGCACGCCACCTCGGACTGGATGGACATCGAGAAGCAGCGTGGCATCTCCGTCACGTCCTCCGCGATGCAGTTCGAGTTCGACGGCTACCGCATCAACATTCTGGACACCCCCGGCCATCAGGACTTCTCCGAGGACACCTACCGCGTGCTGGTGGCTGCCGATGCCGCGGTCATGCTCATCGACGCCGCCAAGGGCGTGGAGGCGCAGACCATCAAGCTGTTCAAGGTCTGCCGGATGCGCAACATTCCCATCTTCACCTTTGTCAACAAAATGGACCGTGCCGCCAAGGACCCCTTCGCGCTGATGGAGGAGCTGGAGCAGGTGCTGGGCATCCGCTCCTGTCCCATCAACTGGCCCATCGGCGTGGACGGCGACTTCCAGGGCGTGTACCACCGGGACACCCGGATGGTGGAGCTCTATCAGGGCGGCGACCACGGCAAGCGCATGGTGGAAAAGACCGACATCGCCATCGACGACCCGGCGCTGGCGGACGCGCTGGACGAGAGCTATCGGGAGCGGCTGGAGGAGGAGGTCGCGCTGCTGGACGAGGCAGGCGATCCCTTCGACCTGGAGGCCGTTCGCCGGGGCGAGCTGACGCCCATGTTCTTCGGCTCGGCGGTGACCAACTTCGGCGTGGAGCCCTTCCTGGAGCGCTTCCTGCAGTACACGCCCCCGCCCCTGCCCCGGCAGTCCGATCAGGGCATGATCGGCCCCGAGGAGCCCTACTTCTCCGGCTTTATCTTCAAGATTCAGGCCAACATGAACCCCGCCCACCGCGACCGGCTGGCCTTCATGCGCATCGTCAGCGGCGCCTACGAGAAGGGCATGGAGGTCTGGCACTCCGGCACGAACAAGGCGGTGGCGCTCAAGCAGCCCCAGCAGTTCATGGCGGATGAGCGCGAGGCCGTGGAGGAGGCCTGGGCCGGCGACATCATCGGCCTGTTCGACCCCGGCATCTATCAGCTGGGTGACACCCTGTCCACGGGCCCCCGGCTCCACTATGAGAACATCCCCGTCTTTGCCCCCGAGTTCTTCAACCGCGTGCGCCCCGTGGACAGCATGAAGCGCAAGCAGTTCCAGAAGGGCATCAGCCAGCTGGCTGAGGAGGGCGCCATCCAGACCTTCATCCGCACCGAAACGGGCCGGGAGGAGTTCATGGTCGGCGTGGTCGGCGTGCTGCAGTTCGAGGTGCTGGAGCACCGGCTGCGCACCGAATATCAGGCGGAGATCATCATGGAGGGCATGCCCTTCCACTTCGTCCGCTGGGTGGTCAAGACCCCGAAGCCCGTGGAGGAATTGAAGCTCACCTCCACCTCCGGCCGGGCGAAGGACAGCCGCGGACGGGACGTGCTGCTGTTCGAGAACGAATGGAGCATCCGTCTGGCCTGCGAGAACAACGCGGGGCTGGAGCTGGCGGAGACCGCCAACCGGCTGTAAGCCGCCCCGCATCCCCTACCGTCATTCTGCATTATGGAAAGAGGGAATCACCATGACCCGCGACGACATTCGCAACATTGCCATCATCGCCCACGTTGACCACGGCAAGACCACCCTGGTGGACCAGATGCTCAAGCAGGGCGGTGTCTATCACGAGAACCAGCAGACCGTGGATCGCGTGATGGATTCCAATGACCTGGAGCGCGAGCGCGGCATCACCATTCTGGCGAAGAACACCGCCGTGCACTATCAGGGCCACAAGATCAACATCGTGGACACGCCCGGTCACGCCGACTTCGGCGGCGAGGTGGAGCGCGTGCTGAAGATGGTGGACGGCGTGCTGCTGCTGGTGGACAGCTTTGAGGGCCCCATGCCCCAGACCCGCTTCGTGCTGAAGAAGGCGCTGGAGCTGAAGCTGAAGGTGCTGATCGTCATCAACAAGGTGGATCGTCCGGATGCCCGCTGCGATGAGGTGGTGAACGAGATTCTCGACCTGCTCATCGACCTGGAGGCCGACGAGAGCACCATCGAGAACCCCATCCTCTACGTCTCCGCCCGCAAGGGTACCGCCACCCTCGACCTGGAGCAGCCCGGCACCGACCTGCGTCCGCTGTTCGATGCCATCCTGCAGTACATCCCCGCCCCCGAGGGCGAGGCGGAGGGCCCCGCGCAGGTGCTGATCTCCACCATCGACTACTCCGAGTATGTGGGCCGCATCGGCGTGGGCCGCATCACCCGCGGCACCTTCACCGAGGGCATGACCGTGGTCAGCACCAACCACCACTCCGGCGAGACCAGCCAGCCCTGGCGTCTGGGCGGCCTGTTCCAATACGACGGCCTCAAGCGCGTTCCCGCCAAAGAGGTAGCCATGGGCGACATCGTGGCCCTCTACGGCAAGGAGGATCTGTCCATCGGCGATACCGTGTGCGATCCCGCGCAGGTCGATGCCATTCCCTTCGTCAAGATTTCCGAGCCTACGGTGACCATGACCTTCCAGGTCAACGACAGCCCCTTCGCGGGTCGCGAGGGCCAGTACGTCACCAGCCGTCACCTGCGCGCCCGTCTCATGCGCGAGCTGCAGACCGACGTTTCCCTGCGTGTCAACGACACCAAGTCCACCGACGCCTTTGAGGTCTGCGGACGCGGTGAGCTGCACCTGTCCATCCTCATCGAGAACATGCGCCGTCAGGGCTATGAGTTCGCCGTGTCCAAGCCCCAGGTCATCTACAAGATCATCGACGGCGTGAAGTGCGAGCCCATCGAGCGCCTCGTGGTGGACACGCCCCAGGCCAGCGCCGGCGCGGTCATCGAGAAGATCGGACGCCGCCGTGGCGTGCTGGAGCACATGAGCGGTCTGGATCGGGTGCGCATGGAGTTCCTGGTGCCGTCCCGTGGCCTGTTCGGCTACCGCTCCGAGTTCATGACCGATACCCGTGGCGAGGGCATCATGTCCTCCGTGTTCGAGCGCTATGAGCCCGTAAAGGGCGACATCCCCCACCGCAACGCCGGTGCGCTGGTCACCTTCGAGACCGGCACCTCCTCGTCCTACGGCCTGTTCTACGCCCAGGAGCGCGGCACCCTGTTCATCGGCGCCGGCGTGGAGGTCTACGAGGGCATGATCTGCGGTCAGAACGCCCGTCCCGGCGATCTGGTGGTCAACGTGTGCAAGCAGAAGCATGTAACCAACATGCGCAACGCCTCCGCCTCCGAGGATGCCATGCGGCTGATCTCCGTGCATCCCCTGACGCTGGAGGAGTGCCTGGAGTTCATCGACGACGACGAGCTGCTGGAGATCACCCCCAAGAGCCTGCGCATGCGCAAGCGCATCCTGAACCATGGTGACCGCAGCCGTCAGCACCGGTACCAGACCGTGGAGGATTAAGCCATGAAGCCGATGGACGCCCTCACCGACGCCATGCTCCTTGACCTGCTGGGTCAGGAGCGTCTCGACTGCTGGCAGCGCGTCACCCGGAGCATCGACGCACGCTATGACATGGATCGCACCTGGAGCCGGGGCCTTCGGTGACTGGCTCTGCGAGTACAAATACCGCCAGGGCGGCAAGACGCTCTGCGCGCTCTACGCCAAGGAAGGCGCGGCAAGCCTGCTCGTCACCCTCGGGAAGGCGGAGCGGGAAAAGCTGGAGACCCAGCGGGCCGCCTTCTCCGATGGCCTCCTGCAGGTGTACGACGCCGCCACCTACCATGACGGCAAGTGGCTCTGGCTGGACATGACCGCCGCCCTGTCCGTGGAGGACGTCCTGCGGCTCCTCGCCCTCAAGCGGCGCCCCAACCGGAAGGACGCCGCTGCGACCTGAATCTATTTCTATCGCATGTTGAAAGGAACCATCCTGCCCGCAGGGCCCGGATGGTTCCTTGTTTTTTCATTTATCCATACCGCAGGGCTCGCCCGGCTCCTCCTGCGCGCCCTCCACCGCTGCCGGCGGCGCGACAGGCTCCGCCGCCCCGTCCAGCTCCGGCACGCAGGTCATCAGCAGGGCGCCAACCAGTACGGCGTCCATCAGGCAGGTCGCCCTGCGACCGCTCCAGCGACCGCCGCTTCCGCTGCTGCTGCTCATGGCAGGCACCTCCTTGCGGAACAGAGCATACCGCGCTCGTATGACAGGAGGATGAAGAAGCTGTGTCCGGATGATGAAGGATGCCGACTACTTGCCCACGCAGAACTGGCTGAACACCGCGTCCAGCAGCTTTTCCTCCACCGCGTCGCCGGTGATCTCCGCCAGCGCGGACTGGGCCGCGAGCATGTCCACCGCTGCCAGATCCACGGTCGCCGTGCGCAGGGTCTCCGCCGCCTGCCGCAGATGCTCCGCCGCCCTCCGCGCCGCCGCCAGGTGACGGGGCTGCGTCAGGGTCAGCCGGTCGCTGACCCGCGCCCTCTCCGCCAGCGCCTCCCGGAGGGGAGACAGGGTATCGGGCTGTGCCGCGCTGACGGACAGCACGGGCACCTCCGGGGCCAGCGCCCGCAGCCCATCCAGATCAATGGCCCGGGGCAGGTCACGCTTGTTCACCGCCACCAGCACCTGCCGCCCCCGCAGGGACTGCAGCAGAGCCCGCTCCTCCGCCGTCATGGCCCGGCTGCCGTCCAGCACCAGCAGCACGCAGTCCGCCTCGCTCAGGGCGCGGCTTGCCCGCTCCACGCCGATGCGCTCCACCGGGTCGTCCGTCTCCCGCAGGCCCGCCGTGTCCCGCAGGCGTACCAGATTCCCGGACAGGGTGATTTCGCCCTCCACCGTGTCCCGGGTGGTGCCGGGAATGGCGGTGACAATGGCCTTCTCCTCGCCCAGCAGGGCGTTGAGCAGGCTGCTCTTGCCCACGTTCGGCTCGCCGCACAGCGCCACCGTCAGGCCGTCCGCCAGCAGGTGCGCCGCCCGCTCGTCACAGGCATCGTCCAGCCGCCGCGCCAGCGCCCCGAGCCGGGGGGCCAGATCGGCGGCAGCCTCCTCCTCGGTGATCTCCTCCGGGTAGTCGATGCAGGCCGCAGCGGCCCCCTGCAGGGCGTACAGCTCGTCCGCCGCCTGCCGGATGAACGCTGACGCGCCGCCCTCCAGCTGCCGCAGCGCCGCACGATGCGCCTGCTCCCCACGGGCGGCGATCAGCTGCATCACCGCCTCCGCCTGGCTCAGGTCAATGCGCCCGTTCAGGAACGCACGGCGGGTGAACTCCCCGGCCTCCGCCAGCCGCGCCCCCGCCCGCAGGCATAGCGCCAGCACCCGCTGCGCCGTGTAGCCGCCGCCGTGCAGCTGCAGCTCCGCCACATCCTCCCGGGTGTAGCTGCGGGGGGCCCGCATCAGCACCGCCATGCACTCGTCCACCCGCGTCCCGTCCTCCACCACATGCCCATAGGTCAGCAGATGGGTGGTCAGCGGCTTCCTGCCACCCGCGGGATGGAAAAGCGCCATCAGCACCCGCTCCGCCTCGGGGCCGCTGATGCGCACGATGCTGATGCCGCCTTCTCCGGGGGCGGTGGCAATCGCCGCGATGGTGTCATTCATGTGCCGTCACGCTCCAGCTTCTTCCAGTATGTCCAGCTGTCCACCGGCTCGGGCCAGGGCAGGGCCCGATCGGCCTGTTCCCAGCCCTCCCGGCTGCCGAAGTCCAGCCCCCGCTCCCGGCACAGCGCGGAGATGCGCCGTACCATGGACAGAGCATAGCCCTCACCGCCGTGCAGCATGGTGGTCAGCGCCATCCGCGCCATCTCCGGCGCCTCCCGCCAGCAGCCCGAGGCAAGATAGGCCCGCACCAGCGCCTCCGTATCATAGGGCACCGCGTGGCAGGTGACGTCGGGCCGCTCCCCCGCCATGTCCAGCACCGCGAAGGGCGCCATGCCGCCCCGGCCCATCTCCCAGTCCCCCAGCGCGCCGGGATTGACGGCGACCCGCCCCCGATGCTCCACTCTCCAGGATATATGGTTGTGCCCCGTCATCAGGTGGGTCACCTCCGATGGCAGCGCGTCCAGCACCGCCGGCAGATCCGGCGGATAGAGCAGGCCGTACAGGTCGCCGGGGGCCGCATGGGTGCAGAGCACGCTGCCGATGCGGGTCTCCACGGGCAGCTCGGGCATGAGCCCCTCCACCTGCCGGGCCGACCAGTGCAGCAGCGACCAGTTGTAGCCCCGGAACACGGGCTCCGTCAGATGATCCAGCCGATCCTCGTGATTGCCCCGCAGCAGCAGCGCACCCAAGGACAGCAGCCGCTCCATGACCTGACGGGGCTGCGGGCCGTAGTTGATCTGGTCGCCCAGGGACACCACCCGGTCACAGCCCCGGGCCTCCGGCGTGTTCAGCACCGCCTCCAGCGCCGTCAGGTTGGCGTGGACGTCCGTGATGATGAGGTAGCGCATGATTCCACCCTCTTTCTTCCCGGGATATGATAGCACGAGGGAGGGCGAACGGTCAAGGGGACGGGCTCTGTCCGGGCCTCAAAGCGCGGAGCCCGGCGCCTGACAGGCACCGGGCTCCGGGGGATTCCAGGCGTCTTACCGTGTCTTGTGGCAGATCAGGCGCTCGTACCGATCCACGTCGGTATTGCGCACCAGCACCTCCAGCTCCTCGTCGCCCATGACGGTGTTGCGTCCGGCGGCGTACATCTCGTCGATCTTCTCGCGAATCGCGATGACCAGCGGGTCGTTCTTGGAGATGGCGTGGTCGTTCTTGATGCGGAAGTAGCTGTTGATCCAGTGCGCCACCGCCGCCAGGCCGCCATGCGCGTCCACCGCCACCAGCGCGGGCCGGTTCAGCAGGGCCGCCGTGTCGAAGATGTTGTAGATTTCCTCGTCCTTCAGCAGGCCGTCCGCGTGGACGCCCGCCCGGGTCACGTTGAAGTGACGGCCCACGAAGGGCTGCCGGGGGCTGATCTCGACGCCGACCTCCTGCTCCATGTAGTCCGCAATCTCGGTGATGGCGGTCAGATCCATGCCGCCGTCCTCGCCGCGCAGGGACTGATACTCAATCGCCATGGCCTCCAGCGGGCAGTTGCCCGTGCGCTCACCGATGCCCAGCAGCGTGCAGTTGACGCTGGAGCAGCCGTACATCCACGCCGCGCCCGCGTTGCTGACCACCTTGTAGAAGTCGTTGTGCCCGTGCCACTCCAGCTGGTCGGAGGGCACATCGGCATAGTGGCGCAGGCCGTAGATGATGCCCGCCACGCTTCGCGGCAGCGCGGCGCCGTAGTAGGTCACGCCAAAGCCCATGGTATCGCAGGCGCGGATCTTCACGGGGATGCCGCTCTCCCGGGACAGATCCATCAGCGCCGTGGCGAAGGGCACCACGAAGCCGTAGAAGTCGGCGCGGGTGATGTCCTCGAAGTGACAGCGGGGCCGGATGCCCATGCTCAGCGCGTCCTTGACGATGCCCAGGTACTTGTCCATGGCCTGTGCGCGGGTCAGGTGCATCTTGTGGAAGATGTGATAGTCGGAGCAGGACACCAGAATGCCCGTCTCCGCGACCCCCGCCTGCTTGACCAGCTCGAAGTCCTTCTTGTTGGCGCGAATCCAGGTGGTGATCTCCGGGAACTTCAGCCCCGCGTCCTGACAGAGCTGCAGGGCCTTCTTGTCCTGCTCGGTGTAGAGGAAGAACTCGCTCTGGCGCACCATGCCCCGGGGGCCGCCCAGGCGGGACATCAGCTTGAACAGGTGCAGAATCTGCTCGGGGGTGAAGGGGCTCATGGACTGCTGACCGTCCCGGAAGGTGGTGTCGGTCATCCAGATTTCCGCGGGCATGTCCTCGGGCACATGGCGCATGTTGAAGGGAATCTTCGGGATGCTCTCATAATCATAGATCTCCCGATAAAGGTTCGGTTCCGGCACATCCTGCAGAGAATACTTGTACTTGGCCTGCATGAGCAGATTGGTGTTCCTGTCAAATTCCAGCATGATGGGGCCTCCCTTGCGATGATATTTTGGGGGTTCCTGCGTCCGGGGAATAAAGCAAACGCGCCGCGCAGAGAGCCTGTCCCTGCGCGCGGCGCGGCGTGGATGAACGAAATTCACCCCTCCAAGCCGTTCGCGCCATTGCGGACGTGTGGGGGTCACGATACAGCCTCAGGGGACGAGCACCGACGCGGAACGAACCGGGGCTCAGCCCAGCTCGCTGACGAAGGCCTCGATGCGATCCAGGCCCTTGACGATCTGCTCCAGGCTGGTGGCGTAGGACAGACGGCAGTAGCCCTCCGCCTCGAAGGCCACGCCGGGCACCAGCGCCACCTGCTTCTCGGCCAGCAGCAGCTCGGCAAAGTCCATGCTACCCTCGATGGCGCGCCCGTGATAGGTGCGACCCAGAATGTTCTTGATGTTCAGCATGATGTAGAACGCGCCCTGGGGCTTCAGGCAGGACAGCCCGGGAATGGCGTTGATGCGCTCGTACATCACGTTGCGGCGCTTCTCGAACTCCGCCACCATCTCCGCCACGCAGCTCTGGTCGCTGTTCAGCGCGGCGATGGAGGCGTACTGCGCCATGGCGTTGGGGTTGGAGGTGGCCTGGCTCTGGAAGGCGCTCATGGCCTTGATCTCGATGCGGGGGCCCGCCACGTAGCCGATGCGCCAGCCGGTCATGGCGTAAGCCTTGCTCATGCCGTTGACCACGAAGGTCTGGTTCTTGATCTGCTCGCCAAGCTGCGCGATGGACACATGCTGCGCGCCGTCGTAGAGCAGCTTCTCGTAGATTTCATCGCTGACCACGAAGAAGGGATGGGTCACCGCCAGATTCGCCACAAACATCAGATCCTCCCGGCTCCAGACGCTGCCGTTGGGGTTGGAGGGGCTGGTGAGGATGATGGCCTTGGTGCGGCGGGTGACGCGGGAGGCGATGTCCTTGTGGGTGGGGATGAAGTTGTTGCTCTCGTCGGAGGGAATGAACACCGGGATGCCGCCCGCCATGCGCACCATCTCGGGATAGGACACCCAGCAGGGCGTGGGAATCAGCACCTCGTCGCCGGGGTCGATGATGGTCTGGAAGATGGTGTACAGGCTGTGCTTGGCGCCGTTGGACACGATGATGTCCGAGGGGGTGTAGTCCAGCCCGTTGTCGCGCTTGAGCTTGTCGCAGATGGCCTGCCGCAGCGCCACGGTGCCGGCGGCGGGGGTATAGCGGGTCATGCCCTTGTCCAGCGCCTCCTTGGCGGCATCGCAGATGAACTGGGGCGTGGCGAAGTCGGGCTCACCGGCACCGAAGCCCACCACATCCAGCCCCGCGGCGCGCATTTCCTTGGCGCGGGCATCAATGGACAGGGTGAGGGAGGGCGTGATATTCTGGGCGCGGTGGGATACGGTCAGGGACATGGGCTTTCTACCTCCTGCGTTCTTTGAGATCATCGTGCCATCTGCGGGGCCTCGCTGCTCCGCCGGTCACGGACTTTGCTTTTCAGACCGCCCCATGCAGGACGGGTGCGGCGCGGATTCTATTATATCCGTTTCGACTCCTGAAATCAAGCCGTTTCTGCAATTTCTTTTGTTTTTCCTGCAAATTTTGCCGCAAGGGGCCCGTCCTTTCCCGGGCGTGACGCATATCCGGGCGTTTTTTCCGTCATTCCGACCAGATCTGACAGGCGGGAAGCGCTTGCACTTTGGACGGATTTGCGCTATCATATCCCTGGAGGCGACGGAAGTTGTAACAATTTTCCGCACCGGCAGGGAGCCGGCGAGGGCTGTCGAATGAAACAGACGAATGAAAGGGCAGCCTTTCGCGGTACAATACAGGGACGGGCCGACGAACAGAAACGACGGTGCGGCCGTCCATTGGAGGAAAAATCCATGCGGGATATGGTGGTGCTGCTGAACCTGGATAACGACGTGAGCTGTTCGGTCGCCAAAAAGCTGCGGTCGGAGCATCTCTACTGCAAGCTGCTGCCGGGCAGCGCGACGGCGGAGGAGGTGCTCTCTCAGGAGGCTATGGGCGTGCTGCTCTGCGGCGCGGGGACGGGCGAACCGGTACAGATTCCGGAGCTGAGCCGCCTGACCCGCTGCGGGCTGCCGCTGCTGGCGCTGGGCGACGCGGCGCTGACGCTGTGTGAGCATCTGGGCGGCACCGTGACCCACGAGAGCAGCGCTCCGGCGGTGCGCCCCGTGCGCTTCTCCGGGGACGGGAGCCTGACCCGGGATGTGCAGGACGGGGAGCGCTATCTGCCCGCCCGCTGTTCGCTGCACCTGTCCGGCGCGGACGCCGTCACCGTCGCGAGCACGGATACGGGCGCCGTGGGCTTCCGGGTGCTGGACCGGCCCATCTACGGCCTGGCCTTTGAGCCGGAGCAGAACGACCCCGACGGCGTTCAGCTGCTGCTCAACTTCTGCCGCCACATCTGCGGCTGTACCCTGTGGTGGTCCAGTCAGGCCTTCATCGCCCGGGCCACGCAGGAGATTGAGCGGCTCGCCGACGGCGGCGAGGCCATCTGCGCGGTCTCCGGCGGCGTGGACAGCGCCGTCTGCGCCCTCCTGGGCAACATGGCCCTGGGACACCGGCTGCACTGCATCTTCGTGGACACCGGCCTCATGCGCAAGGGCGAGGGCGACCGGGTCATGGACTACTTCCAGAATCAGGTGGGGCTGAACATTCGGCGCATCGGTGCGTCGGCGGAGTTCCTCGCCGCGCTCCGGGACACCCGCACCTCCGGGGAACGGCAGCGGGCCGTGTTCGCCCTGCTGCGCTCCATCCTCCGGAGGGAGGTGGGACAGCTGGAAAACGTGCGGCTCATCCTGCAGGGTACCAACTACGCCGACACCCTGGACTCGGAGCCCGTCTGCCCGCTGGAGCTGACCGGCGCGAAAACCCGCATCGTTGAGCCGGTGCGGGAGCTGTTCAAGGACGAGATCCGCGATGTGGGACAGGAGCTTCAGCTGCCCGCCGCCCTCTGTCAGCGCCAGCCCTTCCCGGGCAGCGGCCTGGCCCTGCGCATCACCGGTGAGATCACCCGGGAGCGCCTGCAGCTGCTTCGGGAGGCGGATGCCATCTTCTGTCAGGAGATTGAGGCCTCCGGACAGAACAAGCGCCTGTTCCAGTACTACGCCACCCTCTCCGGCGACCCGGACACGGAGGCGGGGTTCGTCGTCACCCTCCGGGCGGTGCAGGTTGTCGGCGGCAGCAGCGCCATCGCCAGCCGCCTGCCGAGCGACCTGCTGGAGCGGGTCACGGAGCGCATCCTGACCGCGCTGCCCGAGGTGCGTCGGGTGGTGTATGACCTGACCCCCAGCCGCAGCTTCCGGACGTGGCGCTCCGCGTAAGGCGGCTTTCCCGCCTGACGCTTTCCACTCCTGCCCGACGGCCACGCAGCGCCGTTGGGCTTTTTCCGATTGCCCCTTTGGGATGCTTCCGTACAACATTTTGAAAAAAGCCGCCAGGGGGATTGAAAAGCCGGAACAGTTTGTGATAAAATATAGTGGGATATTGACTACCGTTACCTGTATCGTTTTCGGAACACCTGAAGGAAGGGCCGGACATGGGACAAGAAACGATGCTTCACACAGACAGCCTGAAGGGCCATGACGAGAAGCTCAGGAAGTATCGTGACGTGCTGCAGATCGGCAGCCGGTGCACCGACGATTACCTGTTCATCATGGATTTCCAGCGCAGGGAGTGCTGGTTCTACGGGGCCATTGACAGGGAGTTCGCCCTGCGGGACAAGGGGCTGCCCACCGTCACGGAGGAGGAGATCTTTTCGATCGTCCATCCCGCCGACCGGGAGATGCTGTCGGCAGTTTTCAGCCGGCTTTATCGCGGGGAGCAGACGGAGGTTGATGTCAATTTCCGGTGGATGAACCGCCACCATCAGGCCGTGTGGGTCAATCTCCGGGGCGAGGTGCTTCAGGATGAGGAGGGGCAGCCCGCCGCCATGCAGGGCCGGGTATCCACCGAGGTGCTGCGCCGCCTGTACGATGCCATGACCGGCCTGTGGAACCGGCAGAAGCTGCAGCAGGATCTGCAGCAGCGGCTGGAGCGGGGCGAGGGCGGCTATCTGTTGCTGCTCGACATCGAAAATCTGGCTGCCATCAACCTGCAGCACGGGCGCACCTACGGCGACACCCTGCTCCGGGACACCGCCGCGCTGCTGGAGGCCTTCCCCTCCGTGGTGAACGCCTACTACATCGACCACAACTACTTCGCCGCCATCCTCGAGGCCTGGTGCAACGAGGATGTGATCCCGGTTTACAACTATATGCAGAGCGGCATGCGGGAGCGCTGCAGCTTCCTTGCCGGCGCGGTGCCCATCGACGCCAACGTGTTCCTGAGCGCCGACAGCATGCTCGATGCCGCCCGGCTCATCTCCTCCAACGCCCGGCAGAAGACCAAGGAGAAAATCGAGTTCTACTCCGCCGCAGAAATCGAGGAAAAGACCCAGGAGCTCAAGCTCTGCGAGGAGCTGAAGCACAGCATCAGCCATGGCTTCGCCGGGTTCTCACTGGTCTATCAGCCGCAGGTGCGCTCGGGCAGCTACCAGCTCTATGCCGTGGAGGCGCTGCTCCGCTACCGCTCCGGCGCCCGGGGCCCCATCGGCCCCACGACCTTCATCCCCCTCCTGGAGCACTCCCATCTCATCAGCGCCGTGGGGCTGTGGGTGCTGGAAACAGCCCTGGCCCAGTGCAGCATCTGGCGGAAGCGGGTTCCCAACCTTCACATGAGCGTCAACTTCTCCATCGTTCAGTTCGAGGATCCCTTCCTGGGGGAGCGGGTGCTGGAGCTGCTGGAGCGGCACGGTCTGCCGGGCAGCGCCCTGACCATCGAGATCACCGAGTCGCTGAGGCTGCAGGAGGACGAGTACTTCCGCAACACCATTCAGCTGCTTAAGAGCCGCGGCATCTCCCTGTCCATCGACGACTTCGGCGCCGGCTATTCCAACCTGGGCTACCTGAAAATGCTGAACGTGGACGAGGTGAAAATCGACCGGTGCTTCATCAGCAACCTGACCGCGAGCTCCTACAACCACCGGCTCATCAGCAGCATCATCGACTTCGCGAAGGCCACCCGACTGCGGGTCTGCTGCGAGGGCGTGGAGGCCACCGAGGAGCTGGCGGTGCTGGAGGCGATGGGCCCCGACCTGCTGCAGGGCTTCCTGTTCGACCGGCCCTGCACCCCGAAGGAGATCGAGCAGAACTATCTGGACAGCAGCGCCGCCGCCTTTCAGCAGCGCACGGCCTTCTGCCGGCAGCTGTACCACTACAAGCTCAGAAACCGCGTCATCCGCTTTGATCCCACGGACATCCTGCGGGAATCCAACGTGGGCCTGTGGCTCATCCGCATCAACGAGAAGGAACACATCTACGAGATGCACGCCGACGCGACCATGGCCCGGCTGATGGCCATTGAGAGCACCTGCTCGCCGCAGGAGTGCTACGAGCACTGGTTCAGCCGCATCCACAAGGACTACCTGGACTACGTGCGCCAGAACGTGGATCTGATGATCCGCATCAACAAGGTCGTACAGCTGCAGTACCCCTGGAACCATCCCACCCTCGGCTGGATCACGGTGCGCTGCAACGGTCGGCGCACCCTGGACGCCGACGGCATGATCGTGCTGGAGGGGTATCACAGGAGCATTGACAACATCGAGGGCGCCTGACGGAGGCATCTCACGGGCGCGGCAGACCCGAGGCAGGGCATGCCGCGCCTTTGTGCGCCCCGGCGGCTTGACAGGCCGCCATGAAATCACTACAATAGAAGCCGTACGAAGCCTCCGCAGGGAGCGGAGCACACGGAGGAGAAGCCCCATGACCCAGGAAACCCTGACAACAGCGCAGCTCGCCCCCCAGAGCTGCGTGATGGAGGCGCTGCAGCTGGCGGGCCGCATCATCATGGAAAACGGCGGCGAAACCTATCGCGTGGAGGAGACCGTGACCCGCATGGGCCGCGCCTTCGGGCTGGATAAGGTGGAGAGCTTTGCCGTGCCCAGCGGCGTGTTCGTCAGCTACCGCAGGCCCGACGGCGGCACCGAGACCGCCGTGACCCGCGTCCACAAGGGCGCCACCAACCTGAAGTGGGTGGACGAGGTGAACGCCATCTCCCGCCGGGTGGAAGCCAGGGAGCTCTCCCCGGAGGAGGCGCTCCGTCAGCTGCGCACCATCGAGCAGGAGCGGGAGCCCCACGAGCAGGTGCTGCTGCCCATCGCAGCAGCCATCAGCGGCGCGGGCTTCGCCATGATGTTCGGCGGGGGCGCCGCGGAGATGATCACCGCCGCCGTCGCCAGCGCCCTCTCCCAGCTGCTGACCATGTTCCTGGCCCGCAGGCGGCTGCAGGCGCTGGTGGGCACGCTGCTGGGCTCCCTTATCACGGCGCTGGTGCCCGGCGTGGTGGCCCGCTTCCTGCCCCTGATGCTGGACGTCACCGTCGGCGGCGCCCTGATGCCGCTGCTCCCCGGTCTCGCCATGACCAACGCGGTGCAGGACACCATGCGCGGCGACGTGCTGTCGGGGCTGTGCCACGGCATCTCCGCCCTGCTGACTGCGGGCCTCATCGCCTGCGGCACCCTGCTGGCCTCCGGGCTGACACAGCTGGGAGGTGCCCTATGATCACCGACGTGCTGCGCGCCCTCATCTCGAGCTTTGTGGGCACCCTGGGCTTCGCGCTGCTGCTGCACACCCCCCGCCGCGCCATCCTGCCCGCCAGCCTGATCGGCATGTTTGCCTATCTGCTGTACTGGGTACTGCTGCAGCTGGGCGTGTCCGATCCCCTGTCCGTGTTTGCCGGGGCACTCGTCGGCTCCATGCTGGGACAGGGCTGCGCCCGGAAAATGCACATGATCGCCACCATCTTCATTCTGCTATCCATCGTGCCCGCCGTGCCGGGCCTGGGCCTGTACCGGTTCATGGAGCTGCTGGGCTCCGACCGGGTCACCCTCGGCGCCGAGGCCGGCGTCAGCGCCATGATGTCCATCGCCATGATCGCCCTGGGCATCGGCATGGGCAGCTTCCTGTTCCGGCTGCTGTTCAGCCGCCGGGGACGGGCCACCCGGGCCGGTTGATCCCACCCTCTGCAAAGGAGCGTACCGCCATGCCTGCCATGAACGAAAGCAACCATCCCCTGCTGACCGCCCGCCACCTGCTGCGCAAGCTGTATGCCCGGGAGATCAGCGGGGTGACCGATACCCATGCGCTGACGCGGGTCGATCTGGACGTGCTGCTCTTCCTGGCGAATCACCCCGCCTCCGACACGGCGGCGGAGATCGTGAGCCAGTGCAGCCTGACCAAATCCCACGTGAGCGGTGCCGTGGAGCACCTGACCAGCCGGGGCCTGCTGGAGCAGCGCCGGGACAGCCAGAACCGGCGCCGCGTCCACCTGTCGCTGACGGAGCAGGCATCGCCCATCGTACTGGACGGTCGGGCGGCACAGCACCGCTTTCTGGAGGTGCTGACCCGAAGCCTGTCAGACGAGGACCGGCACGAGCTGCTGCGGCTGATGGCCCGCATGCTCGACAGCGTGGGGCAGCCGGGGCAGGGTGCCGCTACGGAGGTGCCGATCCAGCGGGATGCGTCCCACGCCCTGCTCGGGGCCATCGCCGCCTTCAAGCCCTCCTGCCCGCAGGAGGAGGCCGACCGGGAGCTGATGCTCCGGGCGCTGGCGGGGCTGCGGACACCCTTCTCCCGCGCCTCCCTGACGGCGCACTTCACCGCCTCCGCCTGGATTGTGAACCCCGCCCGGACAAAGGTGCTGATGGTCTACCACAACCTCTATGACAGCTGGGCATGGACCGGCGGTCACGCTGACGGCGACGCCGACCTGCTGGCGGTGGCGCTGCGGGAGGCCCGGGAGGAGACCGGCGTGGAGGCGCTGCGCCCGGTGGACGGGGGCATCTATTCTCTGGAATCGCTGACCGTGGACGGTCACGAGAAGCACGGGGCCTATGTGCCCAGCCATCTGCATCTGAACGTGACCTACCTGCTGGAGGCCGACGACACGCAGCCCCTGCGCGTCAAGCCTGACGAAAACAGCGGCGTGCGCTGGTTTACGCTGGAGGAGAGCCTGCGGGCGCCCTCGGAGCGGTGGATGGTGGAGCGGGTGTACCGCAAGCTCAACGGGAAGCTGGCGGCCTACCCCGCCCCAAAGGAAGCGGAAAACTGAATTTTCCTTGAAATTTCCTCTTGACCCTGACGCTGCGTCATGGCGTATGATGGTGTCGTCACGAGGGAGGTGCCGCCATGAGGACGGTTCACGAGGTCAGCCGGATGACCGGGGTCAGCGTGCGCACGCTGCACTACTACGACGAGATGGGACTGCTCCACCCCACGGCGTTGACGGAGGCCGGCTACCGGCTCTACGACGACCGGGCCCTGGAGCGGCTGCGCACCATCCTGCTCTACCGGGAGCTGGCGTTTCCCCTCCGGGAAATCCGCCGCATTCTGGACAGCCCCGCCTACGATGCCCGCCGTGCGCTGGAGCAGCAGATCAGGCTGCTGGAGCTGCAGCGGGAGCACATCGAGGGGCTGCTGCGCCTCGCCCGTGAAATCAGCATCATAGGAGGAAAACCAGTCATGGATTTCAAGGCGTTCGACAAGTCGAGGCAGGCGGCGTATGCCGCCGAGGCAAAGGCCGCCTGGGGCAGCACCGAGGCCTGGAAGGAGTGCGAGGAAAAGACCGGTCAGCGCTCCGACGAGGAGGAGACCCGCATCGGCGAGGACTTCATGGCGCTGTTCGCCGCCTTCGGCGCCCTGCGGGACACCGCCCCCGACGGCGAGGCCGCACAGGCGCAGGTGAAGGCCCTGCAGGACTACATCACCGACCACTACTACCGCTGCACCGATGAGATTCTCCGCGGCCTGGGCGAGCTGTATGCCGCCGGCGGGGAGATGACGGACAACATCGACCGGGTGGGCGGCGAGGGTACCGCCGCCTTCGTCGCTCAGGCCATCGCCGCCCGCTTCGCACGGGGATAAGGCGAAGCCACAGAAAACGGGACACGTCAGCGCTGGGCGCGGGCGTGTCCCGTCTCTATTCCAGGTTTACTGGGCGTTCAGATCCTTGCGCCGGAAGCAGAGGAAGGCCGCCGTCAGCATGCCTCCGCTCACCACCACAAGGGCGATGGCATAGCCCGGGTGCGGCTGTCCCTCCAGCACCTCCCGGGTGCCGAAGCAGCGCAGCACGTTCAGCGGGCGCAGGAAGCCCAGCCGCTCATCCATATCGCAGGCGACGCACAGGCCATAGACCAGCAGCAGCGCGGCCCAGGACAGCTGTGCCGCCTGCTCCGCACGGGGCAGCAGCACCGTCAGCAGGGCGCCCAGCGCGAAGAACAGCAGCCCCGTCAGGTACACGCCCAGGCAGAAAAGCAGCATGGGCTGCACCACGGTGTTCTCCATGCCGTAGAGCGGTGGCGCCGCCAGCGAGAACACCAGATTCAGCAGGCACAGGGCCGTGAGCAGGATCAGGCCGCCCAGCAGCTTCATGGCGAGGATATGGGCACGGCTCCGGGGCCGGGTGAAAAGGAAGTCGCAGGTCTTGTCCTGCAGCTCCCGCCCCACGGCGGCGGTGCCCAGGCTGATGGCATAGCAGGCCACCACCAGCGCCGCGTAGAAGCTCAGCACCGCATAGAAGCCGCCCAGCGTCTCGATGTTGCCATCGCCCATGCCAAAGAGCGCCAGCAGCGCCCGGGGCATCCTCTCCAGCAATGCGTTCATGCTGCCCGCACCGGCGGCGGACATGCCGTCAAACTTCACCGGGCCGCCCAGCATCAGGAACGCCAGACCCACCGCCCAGATGCCAAAGACCCGGAGCCCCTGGCGGAGCTCACGCATCAGGATGTTCATGCGTCCACCTCCTTACGCGGTCACGTCCTGCCGGGTGTAGCGGACAAAGGCCGCCGCTCCCAGCAGCAGGGTCAGCGCCAGCCCCAGCACCGCGCAGACCGGGTCATAGCCGCCGGTCTGCCGGACTGTCAGCGGGCTGAAGTAGTACAGGGGCGACAGGTACTGCAGCGCATCCAGCTCCGTCATGGTGCGGAGCATGGACAGAAGGAACGCCCCCATGCCGATGCCGCAGCCCAGCCCCGCCGGGGAGCGCACGGTGCGAAGCCACACCGCCAGAAACGCGCCCAGCGCCAGGAAAAAGAGCTGATTGAGCGGCAGGCACAGAAGGGTCAGCAGCAGCTCCGTCCGGTGGGTGCCCTGAAAGTGCTGATAGCTCATCAGCTGCGCAAGCAGGCAGGGCAGATCCATCAGCACCAGCAGCGTCAGGCAGCACAGCAGCTTCCGCAGGAACACCGCGCACCGGGACACGGGACGGGTCATCAGGAAGTCCGCGCAGTGCTGCCGCTTCTCCCGGGCGAACACCGTCAGCGCCGCCGTCGTGACGGCGATGGCCCCCAGCAGCGCCTCGTAGAGGTAGACCAGGGTCATGTAGCTGTCGATGGAAAACAGGTCGTCCAGCTGAAAGCCGAAGGCAGCAGCCAGCAGCGGCGGGAAGGTGGCAATATATTCCTCGACGATGGTGCGGCAGGCCAGGAAAACCGGGTAGAAGCCCTCCGTCAGCAGCAGGGCCGCAGCCAGCAGGCTCACCGCCCAGCAGACGGCGGCGCCGAGCTGACGGCGCATTTCAAAGCGGTAGATCATCGCTGTCACCTCACGCGTAGTAGTGCATGAACATCTCCTCCAGCGAGGGCTCGGTGATGTCCACATTCTCCAGCGGGTACCCGCTCAGCTGCGCGAGCAGCCGCTGGCAGTCGCCCCGGTACAGGAAGGTGACCTCCCGACCGCGCTCCTCCAGACTCGCCACGCCCTCCAGCCTCCCCGGGTTGAAGCCGCCCTCCCGCAGGGTCAGGGTGACCCGCTTGCAGGCGCTTCCGCGAAGCTGCGCCATGTCCTCCACCGAGGCGATGGTGCCGTCCCGCACGATGGCCACCCGGCGGCACAGCCGCTGCACCTCCCCCAGAATGTGCGAGGAGAACAGCACGGTGGCGCCCCGCTCGTTCTCCTCCCGGAGCAGGTCGAAGAAGGTGCGCTGCATCAGCGGGTCAAGACCGCTGGTGGGCTCGTCCAGAATGATGAGCCGGGGGCTGTGCAGCAGGCCCTGAATGATGCCCACCTTCTTGCGGTTGCCCAGGCTCATGTCCTCCACCCGGCGGTTCAGGTCAAGCTGCAACCGCTCCGCCAGCGCGTGGATGCGTCCGGTGCTGTCCACGCCGTAGAAGGACGCGGCGTAGCGCAGCAGGTCAATGGCCCGCATCCGGTCGTAGTAGAACACCTCGCTGGGCAGGTAGCCCACCTGCCGCAGAATCTTCCGGCTATCCCGCTCGCAGTCCAGCCCGAAGATACGGGCCTCGCCGCCGGTTTTGTGAATCAGGTTCAGCAGCGTGCGGATGGTGGTGGATTTTCCGGCGCCGTTCGGCCCCACGAAGCCGTAGATTTCCCCCTCCTCCACCTCAAAGCTCACGTTCTCAATGCCGCGCTGCCTGCCGTAGTACTTGGTCAGGCCCCGGGTCTCAATGACGTTCATGTCTCCGTCTCCTTTCGCTGATAGATGCTCCGCCAGAAATCAATCAACCGCATGAAGTCCTTCTCCATCTCATCCACACTCGGCTCGCCCTCCTGCATCTTCTCCCACAGGTACCCCTCGGATGCCCAGTACATATCGAGGTACATCATCGTCAGGTCGAGCCCCGGCACGAACCGCTCCGGGTCCAGTGGCAGCAGCCGGGCGTTGGCCCGGAAGGCGCCGTACCGGGCGATGCTTTTCTGCAGCTCGTCATGGACCTCCGGGTCCGTCTCGTAGAAGGCCCGCATGGTGAAGCGCCCCAGGTACGGGTACTGCCGCATGAGCCGCACCTTCGCCTTCATGCCGAGGTACAGCCCGTCAAACAGGTCGCTCTGTCCATAGCAGCCGCTGGCCTTCAGCTCCCGGATGGTCATCTTCGCGCAGGCATCCCACAGATAGAGATACAGCTCCTTCTTGTTGTGGAAGTAGTGGAACAGCAGCGCCTTGCTGATGCCCGCCTCCGACGCAATCTCGCTCATGGGACTTTTCTTGTAGCTGTTGTTCGCAAACACCCGGTACCCCGCATTCAGAATCGCCCGCTGCTTCTCCTCGGGCAGGGCAAAGAACTTCTCATTCACCGCCGGCACCTCCTCCTTTGTGAACTGTTTTCCATTATAAGGCCGTTGACCGATTTTGAGAAGACCCCCTCCGGCATCCCACGAATGAATACAAAAACGGAGGCGCTTCCCGCGAAAGCGCCTCCGGGTTCATCCGGTCATCAGAACTCGCAGTTCATGGGGGTACGGGCATAGGGGATCACGTCGCGGATGTTGTCCACGCCGGTGAGGTAGATCAGCAGGCGCTCAAAGCCCATGCCGAAGCCGGAGTGGGTGCAGCCGCCGAAGCGCCGCAGGTTCACATACCAGGACATGGCCTCCCTGGAGATATGCAGCTCATCCATGCGCTTCACCAGCAGGTCATAGCGGGTCTCACGCTGGCTGCCGCCCATCAGCTCGCCCGCGCCGGGCACCAGCAGATCCACCGCAGCGACGGTCTTGCCGTCGTCGTTCTGGTACATGTAGAACGCCTTGATGTCCCGGGGCCAGTTGTACACGAACACCGGGCCGTGGAAGTACTCCTCGGTCAGGTACTTCTCGTGCTCCTTGGCGGTGTCCTCGCCGTACCGGGGCTCGAACTGGAAGCGATCCTTCACCTCCCGCAGGATGGTAATGGCCTCCTCGTGGGTCACGCGGGCCGCCTTCGGGGTGGCGAGGAGCTGCTGCAGCTTGTCCAGCAGGCCGCCGCCGGTGAACTTGTCCAGGAACGCCAGCTCGTCCGGGCACTTCTCCAGCACCGTCTGCACGATGAACTTCAGGAACTCCTCCTCGATGTCCATCAGCTGATGGATGTCGCAGAAGGCCACCTCCGGCTCGATCATCCAGAACTCGGCGGCGTGGGTCTTGGTGTTGCTGTTTTCGGCGCGGAAGGTGGGGCCGAAGGTGTACACCTTCGAGAACGCCATGGCGAAGGTCTCCGCCTCCAGCTGTCCGGTCACCGCCAGCGAAGTGGGCTTGCCGAAGAAGTCCGGCTCCTTGCCCTGCTTCTCGGGGGGCAGGGTGGTGACGGTGAAGGTGTTGCCGGCGCCCTCGGCGTCATTGGCTGTGATCAGGGGCGTGTGGACATAGAGGTAGCCCCGATCCTGGAAGTAGGTGTGAATCGCCATGCTCGCCACGCTGCGGATGCGGAACACCGCCTGGAACAGCCGGGTGCGCGGGCGCAGGTAGGCGATCTCCCGCAGGAACTCCACGCTGTGGCGCTTGGGCTGCAGCGGATAGTCCTCCGGGCAGTCGCCCTCCAGCACGATGGCGCTGGCCTGCACCTCGGGGGTGGTGGGATCCTTGTAGCTGGGCACGACCCTGCCGCGGACGGTGATGGCGGCGCCCACATGCAGGGCGCTGACCGCGGCGAAGTCCTCGATGCCGCTGTCGTAGACCACCTGCGGGTTCTTGAAGCAGGTGCCGTCGTAGAAGTCGATAAAGCCCATATTCTTCTGCTTGCGATGGTTGCGGATCCAGCCCTGCAGACAGACCTCCTGTCCCTGCAGCTCCGCCAGACGCTCCTTCAGCGCTCTTGTGGTGATGACCTCCATGGGCTGCGTACCTCCTGTATGTGCAAATCGGAACGGTCTGAAAACCGGTTTCTTCCGGGAATATGATACCACAAAAGCGGGTGGGGTGCAACGCCTTTTGCAGGAAAGGTTGACTTTCCCGGGCGGGGTGTGCTATCATGACCCCATCCTGTACCCACGGGGAGGAAAACAAATGAAACGGCACGCCCTCATCGCGCTGCTCCTTCTGCTGCTGCTCGGCAGCGCGGGGCTCAACGGCTACCTGCTTTTCCGGGACTATGACTGCTACCTGCAGAGCCCGGACGAGATTTACATCATGGAATCCGGCATCCTGAAGCGCTACGAGACGTTTGCGGAGGGTGAGACGGTACAGTTCACCTATGACTTCGACCACGCGTCCTACGATCAGCTGCGGACGGAATACGACCTGGAGCGGCTTGCCGGAGAGGGCTCCGAGCTGGAGCGGGCCCTGCGGCTGATGAACGCCTTCGCGCCCCGGCTCCGCCACCAAAGCGACTACGACAACCATGTGGAGATGAACGCCCTCGCTCTGCTCTCCTACAGCCTTGACAACCCCGCCCACGGCATCAACTGCCGGAGCAAGGCGCAGATTCTCAACGAAATGTGCCTGGCGCTGGGCATTTATGCGCGCAAGGTGTGGATCATGCCGAACTCCGTCTACGACCAGGACTGCCACGTGGTGAACGAAATCTGGGATACGGCGCTTGGCAAGTGGGTCATGCTGGACATCACCAACAACCAGTACTGGGTCGATGAGCGCGGCACGCCGCTGTCCATTCTGGAAATCCGGGACAGGGGCGCCGCGCAGGCGTTCTGCACGCCCGTGGCCCCGGGCGAGGCGCTGAACGACCTGACCGCGCTTCAGCGCAGCCACATCGACACCTTCCTGTACATCATGAAGAACCTGGCCTACATCCAGTATCTGGACACCAGTACCGTCGGCGAGGCGGGCACCCGCTACCGGCTGCTCCCCGCCCAGCTCCCCATGGAGGGCCGCCCGCTGATCTCCCGGGCCTCCTGCGAGGCGGCGCCCGGGCACTGATGCCCCGCTGCCGGGCGGATGTGCCCTCCCACAGATTCACTCTTGAAAAAACAGCCGGATTGTGCTATGATACACCCATCGCAAGAAAGAAGGAGCGTGACCCGATTCGATGCGTTGGTAATTCCTGCTGACCACTTCCCTGTACCGACGGGATCGCTGCGCCCTTTTGGCGGCGCGGCGCTGGCAGGATGACCAACGTGCGGGGTGCGCTCTTTTCCTGTGCGCACCGGCCCGGCTGTATGCCGCCCATCGGGAGACCCTGCATTCGGATGCAGAAAGGAATGCTTGCATGAAGCAAAAAGTAAATGGCAATCTCTCCGGGGTGCGCGACGCGGTGATTGAGGCGCTGGCATCCCTGTACGATTATCGTCTGGAGCCCGGCGACTTTCTCCCCCGGGAGCTGATGCAGCTGCTGGCCCGCTTCACCGCGGTCATGAACCGGGAGATCGCGCTGTACATCACCCGCGACGGCGAGGTGGTGGACGTGTCCGTGGGCACGGACCGGGACGTGGAGCTGCGAGATTTCCGGCTGCGGCGCAACGCCAACCGGCTCAGCTGCGTCCGCTGTGTCCATACCCACCCCAATGGCGACGGACGGCTCAGCGATGTGGACATCAGCGCTCTGCGCTCCTTCCGCTACGACGCCATGGTGGCGGTGGGATGCCTGAAGGGCGAGCCGACCTACGTCCAGGCGGCCTTCCTGGCGGAGAAGCAGAATGTGCTGATGGACGACCCTGTTCGCTGGTACCGGGTGCCGGAGGAGGACTGGCTGCGGCAGATTGACGAGAGCGACGCGCTGGTGGGCCGGGACGAGCCCCGGGAGAGCGATGTGCCCGAGCGGGCGGTGCTGATGGGCATCGAGAGCGAGGAGTCCCTGCAGGAGCTGGCCCGGCTGGCGGACACCGCCGGCGCGCAGGTGGTGGGCATGTTCCTGCAGAAGCGGGACAGGCCCGACACCGCCCTGTTCATCGGCAAGGGCCGCGCCGAGGAGCTGGCACGGGAGTGTCAGGCGCTGGAGGCCGACCTGTGCATCTTCGACGAGGAGCTGTCCGGCATTCAGATGCGCAATCTGGAGGACGTGCTGCACCTGAAGGTCATCGACCGCACCACGCTGATTCTGGACATCTTTGCGCAGCGGGCCACCTCGGCGGAGGGCAAGCTGCAGGTGGAGCTGGCGCAGCTGCAGTACCAGTCCACCCGCCTCATCGGCGAGGGTCTGGTGCTGTCCCGGCTGGCAGGCGGCATCGGCACCCGGGGCCCCGGCGAGTCCCGGCTGGAGATGAACCGCCGCCGCATCCGCGACCGCATGACCGACCTGCGCCGCCGGCTGGAGGCGCTGGAAAAGCAGCGGGAGCTGCGCCGGAAGAACCGGGAGCGCAACGAGATTCCCGTGGTGGCGCTGGTGGGCTACACCAACGCCGGCAAGTCCACCCTGCTCAACCGGCTGACCGGCGCCAACGTGTACGTGCAGGATCAGCTCTTTGCCACCCTGGACGCGGTGAGCCGCAGGCTGGAAACCAGAGAGCACACGCCCTACCTGCTGGTGGACACCGTCGGCTTCATCCGCAAGCTGCCCCATACCCTGGTCAGCGCCTTCCGTTCCACCCTGGACGAGGCGGCGCTGGCGGATGTGCTGGTGATCGTGTCCGACGGCGCGTCGGAGGAAATGCAGGCCCAGCACGACACCGTGGAGCAGGTGCTTCAGGAGCTGGGTGCCACCGGACAGCCCCGCATCGAGGTGCTGAACAAGTGCGACCTGGGCCGCACCACTCCCGCCCTTCCCGGCGCGGTGCTGGTGTCCGCCAAAACGGGCGAGGGGCTTGACCTGCTTCAGCAGCGCATCGCCGATGAGCTGCAGCGCACCTTCGCCCCCGTGACCTTCTTCCTGCCCTTCAGCCAGTACGGTCTCATGAGCCAGCTGCGTCCGCTGGGGCGCGTCCTCAGCGAGAATCACACCGACGAGGGCACCGAGCTGACCATGGTGCTGTCCCAGGCGGATCGCGACCGGGCGGTCAGCCGTCTGGGCGTCCGGGTGGTCAGCCGGTAACACCCCGGAAACAGCAAAAAAACACGCCGAGGGGCGTATCCTGTGCTATCATGTTGGGGAACCCTTCCCCATGAACCGGAACCATCCGCGTCCCGCGCTGCCCGCGCCGGGCACCGGGACGTGATCCTTTGGAAAGCGAGGCAACATCATGAACAAGGTACTCAACACCCCCAACGCTCCCGCCGCCATCGGCCCCTACTCCCAGGGCATTCAGGCCTGCAAGCTGGTCTTTGTCAGCGGTCAGCTGCCCATCGTGCCCGCCACCGGCGCGCTGCTGGACGGCCCCGTGGGCGAGCAGACCACCCAGAGCCTGAACAACATCCGCAACATTCTGGCGGAGGCGGGCTGCACCATGGCGAACGTGGTCAAGACCACCATCTTCCTGCGGGACATGAACGACTTTGCGGAGGTCAACGCGGCCTATGCCGCCTTCTTCCCCGAGAATCCCCCCGCCCGGGCCTGCGTGCAGGTAGCCCGGCTGCCCAAGGACGCCGACCTGGAGATCGAAGCCATCGCCGTGAAGGACTGACGGCCCTTGCCCCCAAAAGACAGGCCCCGGAGCGCCATGCAGGCTTCTCCGGGGCCTTGTTCCATGATATTCCGCCAAACGCAGCGGTCAGCCGATGGCCTCCAGAATCTCGGCGGCGCAGGTCAGCTCCTCCGTCCGGATGCTCTCGATCCGCCCCTCGTCGCAGGCGGCGGCGATGGCGGGGTCAATGGGCAGCTGTGCCAGCAGCGGGACGCCGTACGTCCGGGCCACCTGCTCCGTTCGGCCCTCCCCGAAGGGATAGAGCCGCCTGCCGCAGTCCGGGCAGGTCATGTAGCTCATGTTCTCGATGACACCCAGCACCGGAACATCCATGAGCTTCGCCATGTTCAGCGCCTTCTGCACGATCATGCTCACCAGCTCCTGGGGGCTGGTGACGATCAGAATGCCGTCCACCGGCAGGGACTGGAACACCGTCAGGGGCACATCGCCGGTTCCCGGCGGCATGTCCACGAACATGTAGTCCACATCGCCCCAGACCACGTCGCTCCAGAACTGCTTCACCGTGCCCGCAATCAGGCTGCCGCGCCAGATGACCGGGTCGGTGTCGTTGTCCAGCAGGCAGTTGATGCTCATCAGCTTCACGCCCGTGCCGGAGACCACGGGCAGAATGCCCTCCTCGCAGCCCTCCGCCCTGCGGCGCAGCCCGAACATGCGCGGCATGCTGGGGCCGGTGATGTCCGCGTCCAGCACACCCGCCTGATGGCCCCGGCGCTGCATGGCACAGGCCATCAGCCCCGTTATCAGGCTCTTGCCGACGCCGCCCTTGCCGCTGACCACGCCGATGACGCGCTTCACCCGGCTGCCGGGATTCGCCGGAGCCAGCAGGCTCTCCGGCGTGGGATGCTCGCACCTGCTCTGGCAGGAGGAGCAGTCGTGATTGCATTCAGACATACTACTCACCTCGGCAGAGGGCTGCAGCGTTCTGCCGCCCTCCGGTTTTCGCAGAAATATTCGCCGCCTGCACGAAATTTCCTGCCGGAAAGCTGCAACAAACCGGCTGCTTTTTTCGTCTATACAGACAGAGGGGGCTTTTTCCCCTGAAGGCGCCCCCTCCTCCGGCATCCGGGCAATATCTGACGAAGATATTTCATATTCGTTAAATTTTTTGCTTGCTTTCCGGCGTGTTTCCATGTACAATAGTAGGCGTAGACCTGACGGAAAGAGGGTTGTGGTAGATGACGAAAAAGAGACTTCGGAAGGCGCTTGCGCTGGGCATCGTGGTGGCGGTGGGCCTGTCGCTGACGGCCTGCTATGTTCCCCCGGATGACCTGACGGATGATCCCAATTCCGTGCCTGTCGGCAACAAGGACACGCCCTGGAAGGAGTACGACGTGGCAACGGCCATCCCCACGCAGGTGCCCACGCCCACCCCCACCATCGCGCCGCAGATGACGGAATCTCCCACAGATAACTGGAACTGGGGCAGCAGCGCCACCAATCAGGGCGGCGGCACACAGCCCCAGCAGACCATTGGCATCGGCGTGGCGACCAATCCCGTGGTGAGCCTGGAGACCCCCACGGTCAAGCCCGCCTCCCAGACCATCCCGGTGATTACCACCGTGCCCCGGACGGTAGCGCCCGACAGCGCGGCGACGCCCAAGCCCACCGCCACCGGCAGCCTGAAG
>JAEDKS010000154.1 GCA_016295665.1 Clostridia bacterium | reverse complement strand
GAGGGCGACCCGCTGGAGATCTATACCGACCGGGACGGCGAGGTCATTCTGAAGAAGTATTCCCCCATCGGGGAGATGTCCACCTTTGCGAAGGACTACACCGAGTCCCTGTTCCGCTCCCTGGGGCACATCGCCTGCATCGTGGATCGGGATCAGGTGGTCGCCGCCAGCGGCGTGAGCAAGAAGGAGCTGAGCGACAAGCCCATCAGCCACGACCTGGAGACCGCCATCGCCAACCGGCAGTCCGTGGCGATCAACCGGCTCAGCGGCGGCAAGACCATGGCGGTCACCGGCGAGGACGACGCCCAGGGCTACACGGCCCAGGTCATGTCGCCCATCATCGCCGACGGCGAGGCCATCGGCGCGGTGCTGCTGCTCTCCCGGGAGCAGGGCATGCGCATGGGCGACACGGAGCTGAAGGTCGCGGAAACCGCCGCCGGCATCGTCGGGCGGCAAATGGAGCAGTAAACAGCGGTGCGCAAAAGCGGCGCCGGCAGCACGGGCTGTCGGGCCGCTTTTTCCATGCCGGGAGCGCTCAAGGCTCCGGGGGCACCGTGTGCACCATCAGGTGCGGGTAGGTCATGGCGACGCCGCCCCGCCGGAAGGCCCCGTAGAGCTCCTCGTTCAGCGCGTAGCGAACCTCGACAAACGCGGCGGCGGTCACCCAGAGGCGCACCGTGTAGGCGATGCTGCTCTCGCCGTAACCCTCCAGCAGCACCTGCGGCGCGGGCTCCTCCAGCACACAGCCCGCGTGCCCCGCCTCCGCCTGACGCCGCGACACCGTGGCGATGGCGTCCATCGCGGCAGCGCGCACCTCCTCCGGCGTATTGTCGTAGGAGGCGGAGACGGTCAGGTCGATGCGCCGCCTGCCGATGGCGTTGTAGTTGATGAGCCGGGAGGCGTGCATCAGGCTGTTGGGCAGCACGATCAGCCGCCCGTCCGGAGCCTCCATGCGCGTGTACAGGAAGCCGATCTCCTGCACGGTGCCGCACACCTCATCCGCCTCCACGAAGTCCCCCGGGGCGAAGGGCTTGCTGGTAAACAGGATGATGCCGCCCGCCAGATTCGTCAGCACCCCCTGCACCGCCAGCGACAGGGCCAGACCAATCACCGACAGCACCGCCACGAAGGAGTTGATGGGAATGCCAATGGTGCCCGCCGCCACGATGACGGTGATGGCGTACAGCACCCACTTCAGCGCCTTGTGCAGCAGGCGGTGGATGGTCGGGCTGCTCAGACGCAGCTGCTGCGTGATCCGGTCAAGCACCCGAAGCAGCACCCGCGTCACCACCAGCCCGCCCAGCAGCACCAGCAGGCCATAGAGCAGCCGGTTCACGCTCTGGGTGGACAGGATGTGGATGACCTCCTCCAGCTGCTCGTCCATGGCGATGTTCTCCATCGTGGCCCCTCCCTTCTTTGGCAAAGGGGCCCCTGCGGAGGCTGCTCCGCCGGGGCCCCGGAAAAATCAGTTCGCGCCGTTCACGCCCGTCCAGTCCGTCACCGCGCCCTCGCCGTAGCCAGCGGGGTAGACGCCCTGCTTCGTCAGCACGAAGCCCATGTCCACATCGTAGCTCCGCGTGCCGCTGGTCACCTGGATGGGGCCGGTCTCGCCGCCCGCCTCCAGCACGGACACGATGCTCCGGTAATCCGTCCGCTGGGCAGTGGGCGCGATTTCCTCAGGCATCGTCACGCGCAGGGTGTAGGTCGCCGGATAGACGTCGCGGAAGCAGTAGAAGCCGTACTGGTCGGTCACCGTCTCCACCACCGGCACGCCGTCCCGCAGCAGGGTGATGGTCAGGCCGGGGATGCCGCCCTCGTCGCTGTCCTGCAGGCCGTCGCCGTTCAGGTCGAGCCAGCACAGGTCACCGATGGTGCCCGGCTGCACGGCGCCGATGTCCAGATCGGCCCGGTAGCCGCCCATCTCCACCCGGAAGGGCTCGCCGGTGGCGGTGCGCTGGGCGCAGCGGGTCATGACGCTCACCAGCCTGCCGGAGGTGAGGCGCTCATCGCCCGGCTCCACCACCACGTTGCCCTCCGGCAGCGTGACGCGCAGGCTGTAGGTGCCCGGCAGCAGCCCGGCAAGCTCATACCAGCCGCCCTCGTCGGACAGGGCCGTCTGCACGGTGCTGCCCGAGGCGTCCAGCAGCTCCACCTCCGCGCCGCTCAGGCCGCTGATGGTGCCGCCCTCGTCCTTCCAGACCCGGCCGCCGATGGTCGTGGTGCGCTGCAGGCCCAGACTGATCTGCTCCAGGGTCTCGCCGCCCCGGGCCTCAAGGCCCGTCATCACCAGCAGTCCGGATGCCGGGTCGGCGGTGAAGGTGTTCTGGGTGCCGCCGGTCAGGGTCGTGCTCAGGTCGGGCTGATAGAGAAGCGTGTAGGTGCCGGGCACCAGGCCGTCGGTGGCGAACACGCCCGCGCCGTCGCTGGTCAGGGAGGCCAGCACGGTGCCGTCCGCGGCATCCACCACGGTGATCTCCTCGCCGGCGGGGCGCACGTCGCCCTCGTCCAGCACGCCGTTCAGGTTGGCATCCAGCCACACCTGACCCCGCAGGGACGCCGGCTTCACGCCGCCCAGGGGCACATCGCGCCAGCTGTCGCCGGTCGCCACGGTCAGGGTGCCCGTCGAGCGGGAAGCGCCCACGGTCACCGGCAGCCCTGCCCCGCCTTCCCGGGACATGATGTAGCCCTCGGGGAAGGTGACGGTGAGCGTATAGGTGCCCGGGCGGATGTCACGCAGCAGGAACACGCCGTCCTCGCCGGTGACCACGCTCTCCTCCGCGTCACCGGAGCGCAGCGCGATCTCCACGCCCTGCAGGGGCGCCTCGCCGCCGTCCATGACGCCGTTGGCGTTCGCATCGTCAAAGGCCACGCCGCCGATGCGGCTCAGCTTCAGCGCGCCGATCTCCGGCAGGGTCACGCTGTCCCCCGCCGCCATGGTGAAGGGCGCGGTGCAGCCCTGCCCGTCCAGCTGGTCGTTGGTCACGAACACGCCGTGGGTCGGGAGCGCGTAGCACACCGTGTAGGTGCCCGGCATCACCGCGTCAAACTCGAAATGCCCGTCCCCGTCGGGGGAGATGGAGAAGGCCTCGGTGCCGTCCTCCCGCAGCAGGCGGACGATCACCTCCACGGCGCCGCCCTCGCCCGCATCCCGCCGTCCGTTGTCGTTGGCATCCTCATAGACGGTGCCCTGCACCGTGCCGGGGACGATCATGCCGCAGTCCATGCCCGACAGATCCACATTCATCTGCAGGAAGAAGGGCTCGGTGGCCCCCTTGCCGTCGCCCTGGTTGACCATGACGCTGCCCTCGCCCGTGCGGGTGAACGCATAGCCGGCGGTGGCGGTCATGGTGATGCGGTAGGTGCCGGGCTCCACATCCTTGAAGGTGTACAGGCCCTTGCTGTCCGTGCGGGTCTGCAGCACCACGCTGCCCGCCTCGTCCACCAGGGTCATCACCATGCCGGACACGGTCTTTTCACCGTCCTCCCAGGCCCCGGAGAAGTTCGCGTCCTGATACACGCGACCGGAGATGGTGGAGTGGCAGATGGTGCCCAGGAGAAGCTGCAGGTGCTGGCTCGTGCCCACCACGACACCGGTCACGGTGGCCTCCGACCTGCCGCTGCGGGCGCTGAAGCGGTTGCCGCCCTCCGCCACCTCGGTATAGTAGGTGTTGCTGTCCGGCAGCACGGAGCGCACCTTGTAGGTGTTCGCCCGCAGCATGCCGAAGCGCGCGATGCCGTCCTCGCCGCTGACGGCGGTGCCCACCAGCGTGTCGTTGCTCTGCTTGCGCAGCTCGCACTTCATGCCGGGCATGGGCAGCTCGCCCTCATCCCAGAGGCCGTTGTGGTTCGCGTCCTGGAAGCACAGCACCTCCACCACGGCCTCGGGCTGGACGCCCACGTTCTGCTCGTCCACGGTCTTGGCCTTGTTGAGATCCAGGCTCTTGGAGCCGGTGTTCGTGAAGTCGTCGGTGATGATGGAGCGGTTGTCGCCGCCCTGGGCGGAATACTTGGTGAACACGTAGCCGTCGGGCAGCGTGGCCTTCAGCGTATAGCTGCCGGGGCGCAGCTGGGACAGCGCGTAGTAGCCGTCCTCGCCGGTCACGACCTGGTAGGTCAGGCCATTGCGGACGCCGATGGCCTCCAGCAGGATGCCGGCCTGCCCGGGCTCGTCGGCGGTGCGGATGCCGTCACCGTTCACGTCCAGCCACACCTGTCCGGTGATGGCGGACATGGGCGTGGCGCCCACGCCGGCGCTCACCGACGCGCCGTCCGCCACGGAGATGGGGGCGCTGGTCTGCTCGTTTCCGTCCTCCTGGGGCATGATGCTCACGGATTTGCTCATGGCCTTCGCGCTCTGCTTGCCGAAGCCGTAGCCCTCGGGCAGCGTGACGCGGATGGCGTACTCGCCCTCCATCAGCTCGGTAAACTGCACCTCGCCCTTCTTGTCGGTCACGCCCTCGGCAACCGTGACGCCATCCTCGCCCCGCATGCGGAGCAGGGCCACGCCGGCCCCCTCCAGCTTCGCCTCGTAGGGGCCGCACTCGCCGTTGTTGTTGGCATCCTCGAACACGCAGAGGAGCAGCGTGGCGGTGCCCTTCCGCGTGGTGAGCGCCACCTCCAGGGTCTCGTCCAGACCCACCTCCGCCACGGCCTCGACGCCCGGCTGCTCCTCGTCCAGCACGGGGGCGATGGTGTACCGCCCGGGTTCCATGCCCGTCAGCAGCCAGGTGCCGTCCGCAGCCGTCGTCGCGGTCGCCACGGCGGCGCCGCGCTCATCCACCAGCTGCACCTGCACGCCGGAGAGGGGCTCGCCCTCCGTGCCGGTCAGGGTGCCGCGCACCGTCTGCACATGAATCTGCCGCAGGGTCGGCACCGTCACCGGCGCTTCGCCCGTCAGATGACAGGCCCAGGTCGCCAGCACCTGTCCGTCCTGCTCCTCGACCTGCCAGCCCTCGCCCTCATAGCGGCCCGAGGGCAGCGTCATGGTCAGGGTATAGTCTCCGGGCAGCAGCGCCTCGGAGACATAGGCGCCCTCCGAGACCGTCAGCTGCGCGGTCTCTCCGCCGCCCGTCAGGGTCACGGGGGTGCCGTCCGCGATCTCCTCCACCGCGCCGCCGATGGTCTCGCGGCAGGCGATCACCAGCACCACGGGCTGCTCCATGCCGGCAAACACCGGCACAGAAAGGGAAATCTCCCCGCTCAGCTCAAAGGGAATGCCGTTGATCTGCTCCAGCAGCGCCTGCTCCGGCAGCGTCAGGCGCAGCACGTAGGTCGCCTCGGGCAGGTCGGTGATGAGCTGCCTGTCCCCGGCGCGGGTCGTGCCCCCGGTCAGCTGCGCGCCGTCCCGCTCCAGCACATAGGGAATGGCAACGCCGGGGCCCTCCACCGTCAGCGACACGGAGCCAAGGGCAGGCGTGGGCTCGGGGGTGGGTTCCGCCGTGGGTTCGGGCGTCGGGACTTCGGTCGGTTCTGCGGTGGGCTCGGGGGTCGGAACCGCCGTGGGTTCGGCGGTGGGTTCG
>JAEDKS010000153.1 GCA_016295665.1 Clostridia bacterium | reverse complement strand
CCCGGCCCCATGCTCCCAAAGCACGTGCGCTACCAGACTGCGCTACACCCCGGTCGATCTCCCGTCGGCGTCGTTGTCCCGCAGGCGACGATATGTATTCTACACGATCATCGACGATTTGTCAAGCCCTTTTTCAAAGATTTCTCAAGTTTTTTTCGTCTGTCCCGATTCGGGCGGTCATACCCTGCTACGGGAAGGAGTGACCATCGACATGGACGAACGCATCCGGCTGCGGTGCATCACCGTCGGCGCGTACATGGTGGAGCATCAGTCCACCGTCCGCCAGGCGGCCCGGGTCTTCGGGCTGTCCAAATCCTCCGTGCACAAGGACATGACCTGCCGCCTGCCCCTGATTGATCCGTCGCTGGCGCGGCAGGTCTCCGCGCTGCTCACCTACAACAAGGCGGTATGCCACCTGCGGGGCGGGGCGGCGACCCGGCGGCGCTATGCCCGGGTTCGGGCAGAGAGGGCCTTGCAAAGCGGGCTCTGACGTGCTATCATCATCATGAATACACCATGCCCGGCAGCCACCGCTCCGGGCCGCGCAGGAGGCTGACCATGGAATACACCCTGACCCCGGAGGAGATGAAGGCGCTGGAAGGGCGCTATATGCAGGAGACGGGCGTGCCCGGGGCGCTGCTCATGGAGCACGCCGCGCAGGGCGTCGCGGAGGCGCTGGCGCGCCATGCGCCGAAGAACGGGTGCGTGCTGTTCCTCTGCGGCCCGGGCAACAACGGCGGCGACGGCTATGCGGCGGCGCGGCTGTGGCAGGTCCGGGGCGGTCGGTCGCTCGTGGCGGAGGTGACCGGCAAAATGCGCGGCGATGCGCTGATGAACCGCCGCCTGACTCTTGCGTGCGGCATTCCCCTGCGGCCCCTTGCGGAGACGGGGACGCTGCTGGCGCACTGCGACGCGGTGTGCGACGCGCTGTTCGGCACCGGGCTGAGCCGGGCCATCGACGGCGTGGCGGCGGAGGCCATCTGCGCGGTGAACGCCGCCGGAAAGCCGGTGGTCGCCGTGGACATCCCCTCCGGGCTCAGCGGCGAAACGGGCTTCCCCACCGGCCCCGCCATCCGGGCGACGGAGACCGTCACCTTTCACCGGCTCAAGCTGGGGCTGGTGCTGGGCGAGTCCGCGGACTGGACAGGCCGTCTGACCGTGCATCCCATCCTGATTCCGGAGGACTGGGGCGACGTGCTCGGGCTGCGCTGCATGACCCCGGATGACCTGCCCGCGCTGTTGCCGCCCCGGCGTCCCAACGCCCACAAGGGCACCTTTGGCAAGGCCGTACTGCTGGTGGGCGCCCCGGGCATGGCGGGTGCTGCAGCCCTGTGCGCCCGGGCCTGCGTGAAGGCGGGCGCGGGACTGGTGGAGGTGCTGTGCCCTGTCTCCATCCTGCCCATGGTGCAGGTGCTGGTGCCGGGCGCGGTGTGCGTACCCCTGCCGGAGGCAGAGGGGCAGCTGGCCCCCGAGGCGGCGGACATCGCGTCGCGGACGCTGCGGGGATCCCGCTGCGCCGCCATCGGCTGCGGTCTGGGGCAGCACGAAGGCCTGCTGCCGCTGCTGCGGGTATTCCGCGACGCGCCCTGCCCCGTCATCTGGGACGCGGATGCCCTCAATCTGCTCGCCGCCCACCCGGAGCTGCTGCCGCTGCCCGCCGGTCACGTGGTCACGCCCCATCCCGGCGAGGCCGCCCGGCTGCTGGGCAGCAGCGTGCCCGTGCTGGAGGCGGACAGGCTGGACACGCTCCGGGCGCTGCGGACGCGCTGCGGCTGCGCGGTGCTGCTCAAGGGGGCCCGGACGCTGATGGCCTGCGGCGCGGATGTCGCCGTCAACCGCTTCGGCTCCCCTGCCCTGTCCCGGGGCGGCAGCGGCGACGTGCTGACGGGGATGCTGTGCGCCCTGTGCTGTCAGCGCCCGGAAGCGCCCCTGCTGGAGAACCTGCAGCTGGCGGCGCTGCTCCACGGGCTGGCGGGGATGCGCGCCGCCGCCCGGTTCGGTGAGGCCTGCGTGCTGCCCGAGCAGCTGGTGGACGCCATTCGTCTGGACGGGAGGGAGCTGGCATGAAAACAGGACTGGTTCTGGAAGGCGGTGCCATGCGGGGCATGTTCACCGCCGGGGCGCTGGACGTGCTGATGGAGCAGGGCGTGGCCTTTGACGGGGTGATGGGCGTGTCCGCCGGGGCCGCCCTGGGCTGCAACTACAAATCCCGTCAGATCGGGCGGGCCCTGCGCTACAACCAGCGCTTCTGCCGCGACTGGCGCTACTGCAGCTTCCGCTCCCTGCTGCTGACCGGCGACCTCTACGGCGCGGACTTCGCCTACCGCCGGGTGCCCGAGGAGCTGGATCCCTTCGACACCGTGACCTATCAGGCGCACCCCTCCCGCTTCTGGGTGGTCTGCACCAACGCCGCCACCGGCGCGCCGGTCTACCACGAGTGCACCCGGGGCGACCGGGAGGACATCACCTGGATTCGCGCCTCGGCCTCCATGCCCGGGGTATCACGGATGGTGTGGCTGGACGGCATGCCCCTCTCCGACGGCGGCACCTCGGACTCCATTCCGCTCCTGCAGATGCAATCCATGGGCTTCGACCGGTGCGTGGTCATCCTGACCCAGCCGGCGGGCTACGTCAAGCAGCCCAACCAGCTGCTGCCGCTGCTGCGCCTGCCGCTGCGGCGCTACCCGGCGCTGGTGGAAGCCCTGCGCACCCGCCACCTCCACTACAACGACACCCTCCGGGAAATCGCCCGACAGGAGGCGGAGGGCCGCATCCTTGTGCTGCGCCCGGAGGCGCTGCTGAACATCGGTGCCGTCTGCCACGACCCGGAGGAGATGGTCCGGGTCTATCGCCTGGGGCAGGCGCAGATGACCCGCCAGCTGGATGCGGTCAAAGCCTTCCTCCGCCCCGCGCAGGAGGCACAGCGCCCCTCGTGACGACCGACCGGCCATACAGGAAAAGGAAGCCCCTCCCCTTCGGGAGTCCGGCTTCCTTTTCCCTTGTCCGCGCCTTCGGACTTATGCGCCCACGGCGGCCCGCAGCACCGCCGCCCGGGGCTGGCACTTCATGTCTCCGCTGGTGATCCGCAGCATGTCGAGCTCCTCCACCTCGCCGCCGAGCAGCTTTGTGAAGTCCTCCACCGGCGCGATGGGCCAGGAGGCGTTGTACGCCGTGCGGTAGTGCATGGGCAGAATAACTCGGGGCTTCAGCATGTCGCAGACCGCCTTGGCCTGTGCGGGGCCAATGGTGTAGTGCCCGCCCACGGGCACCATCAGCACATCCACGTCCCGCAGCAGCGCGGCCTGCTTCTCGTCCGGCAGGTGGCCCAGATCGCCCAGATGCGCCACCCGCAGCCCCTCGGCGGAGATCACGCTCAGCAGCGTTTTTCCCCGCAGCCGCCCCTGCTCACCGTCGTGGAAGGCCTCGATGGCCTCCACCGACACGTCCGTGGACAGGGTGTGGGTGCCGGGCGTATCCAGCACCCGGGTGTAGCCCTGCACCGTGTCCAGCGCGTTGTGGTCGTGATGCTGATGGCTCACCAGCACCGCGTCCGCCCGCACCGGCACCACCGGGTAGCCCGTCGACGCGTCGAAGGGGTCTGTCACCAGCCGCATACCGTTTTCCAATTCCAGCAGAAACTTCGCGTGTCCCAGACAGGTGATAATCATTTTCCCGCTCCGTCCTTTCCCTCTCGTTTTGCCTGCTCTGACGCCGCCAGCACCCAGGGCAGCAGCCCGCCCGGCAGCGCTTCGCCCCGGCGCAGCCGGGCCGCCATCTCCCGGTGCAGCCCGCCGCAGAGCCGCTCCAGAGCCGCCCCGCCGGCCTCGGCAGCCTTGACCAGCGCCCGCACCGTCGCCGCGTCCTCCGGGCCACCCGGATGGCGCAGCAGCAGGGAGATCACGCAGCCTACCTCGCCCTCCGGCAACACCGCCGGCACCGTCGTCTCGGGGGGCGTCAGGGGCCCATCCAGCAGCAGCCAGCCCCGGCACAGCGCCGTGCGCCAGCCCGATGCCTCCAGCCGCGCCCGCAGCGCCGCCAGCGCGGCTTCGTCCAGCAGGCCCGGCGCATCCGTTGCCAGCAGCCAGTCGTCCCCCTCGGCCCGCCGGAGCGCCGGGGGACGCGCCGCGCCGCATGCGTCCAGCATGCCCCGCAGCGCCCGGCGCATCTCCGTCAGCATCCGGGCCGCTCCAGCACCGTGTATTCCACAATCATCCGCCGCTCGGAGGCGAAACTGCCCTGCAGATCCAGCTGATACAGCAGCTCCACCCGTCCGCCGTCCTCCCCCAGCTGGCACTGCACCACCGTGGGATAGACCGCCATCGCCATGTCCCCGAAGGGCGTGTGGTAGACGCCCTCGTAGCGCTTGCCCCGATCCAGCACCATCAGCATGCCGTAGGGGCCCTTGCGCAGCAACGTCACATGACCGGGCCGCAGAAGCATCCGCACCTCATGGGTGATGGAGGTGTGGTCGCTCTCGTCCTCCAGCGTCTCCTGATAGCAGAGGCGGCAGCCGTCGCTGCGCACCGAAAGGGTGCCAGGCATCATCATACGCATTTCGCCCTCGGATTCGCCGCTGCCGTCCCGCGCCGAGGAGATCACGGAAATCATCACGGCCTTTTCCTGCTCGTCCATGTTCTTCACCTTCCCGCATCAGTATAGCATATTTTGCCGGAAAAGCACAACCATGATTGCTTTTTTTTGCCGCCTGCGGTATCATGGAGGGGACAAGACCCACCCAAAGGAGGCATCCCCATGCGCCTGGAGGCCCGAGCCAAGATCAACTGGACGCTGGACATCCTGGGACAGCGCCCGGACGGCTATCATCTCATGGACATGCTCATGCAGCCCGTCACCCTCTGTGACGAAATCACACTGACCCCGGCCCCGGCCATCACGCTGCAGGTCACGGGCTCGCGGATCATCCCGTCGGACAGCCGCAACCTGGCCTTCCGCGCCGCGGAGGCGCTGCGAAGCGCCACGGGCTATGCGCTCGGCGCTGCCATCCGCGTACACAAACGCATCCCGTCGGGCGCCGGTCTGGGCGGCGGCAGCGCGGACGCGGCAGGCGTGCTGTGGGGGCTGAACCGGCTCTGGAACACCGGACTGAGCGACGGGGAGCTGGAGCGCATCGGCCTGACCCTGGGCGCGGATGTGCCCTTCTGCCTGCGGGGCGGACTGGGCCGCGTGGGCGGCATCGGCGAGGACATCACCACGCTGCCGGAGGCGCCCGTGTGGCCGCTGGTCATCGTGCAGCCCTGCCGGGGGCTGTCCACCGCAGCCGTGTTCCGCGCCTATCACGACGCGTCCGAGGTGCAGCGTCCCGACACGGACGCGGCGCAATCGGCGCTTCTTGCCCACGACCTGACCGCCCTGGCCCCGGCGCTGGGCAACGCGCTGGAGGGCGTGAGCCTGGCAGCCCGCCCGGAGATCGGTCAGGCCATCGAAGCGCTGCTCGCGCTGGGTGCCCTGGCCGCCCGGATGAGCGGCAGCGGCTCAGCGGTGTTCGGCGTATTCGATGACG